>JASHRE010000225.1 GCA_030037515.1 Candidatus Sulfotelmatobacter sp. | reverse complement strand
GAGGCGGGGTTGGAGCCGAATTTTGTGCATCTGGCCAATACCGGTGCGGTGATCTCGCGCCGGGAAACTTGGTCGAACACGAACCGCAACGCGATGGTCCGTCCGGGAGTTGCGCTGTACGGCTACTACTTGCCCTTTCAGCGCGCGGGACGCGAAGTCAGCGGCGGAACGCTGCGTTTGCCGGTGAAACCGATCCTGACGTGGAAGACCCGCATCCTTTCTCTCCGCCATATCGACGCGAATCAGCCGCTGGGGTACAACGGCACCTACGTGACCAAAGCGCCAGCTCACATTGCGGTGCTGCCTGTCGGCTACGCCGACGGATACAACCGCCAGCTTTCCAACCGCGGCCGTGTGATCGTGCGCGATCACTACGCTCCCATCGTGGGCAGCATTTCCATGGATCTGACGCTGGTCGACGTAACGGGAATTCCTGGCGTTTCGGTCGGCGATGAAGTCATCCTGCTGGGCAGTTCCGACGGGATGAGCGTCGACGCGCTCGAGCATGCGCGGATGGCCAACGGCTCTCCCTATGAAATCCTCTGCAATATTTCCAAACGAGTGCCGCGCAGATACGTGAGCTAGAGCCTGTCCGAAGAAAGGCCTGCGCAAGGGCGGCGTTTACCTGCGCATGGAGTCACATACCAAGTCTTGGACTTTCCATTTTGGGATATTTTGGATTTTCGGGGATACCCCTTTCTCCCGCGATTCTCTTAGAACCGACAGCGTTAGTCCCGAAATGCGATTTTATCTCTCGGATGCGATAACTTACGGGCAAAATCCTGGGTCGCAGGGAGTTACGGGGGAATCTTGAGTTCCGCCAGTCGTGGCTGCGGAGGATTCGCCTGGGCGACGATGGCCCGCGCAGCCTATCGAACGCGACGGCATTCGGCCCATAACAAGGTTGAGGGGAGGATTTTCGAAAACGTCGAACGTCGGAGTTGGGGGCGGGGTGGCCAGGCGGCTGGAAAGTCAAAAGTCCCGCTGCGTTGGTGCGTTATCGGGCCACGCGTGATGCGGTTTGGTCATCTCAATTGCATGCAGACATTGCTGCCAAGTCCGGAGTCCATCGATTTCCGCGTGCCCGCTGAACCGGCGCCTCCGCCGATTCGCGAGCCCGATCCGCCCGAGAATCCTGACGTACCCATCCGGGAGCCCGAGCCGAACGAACCGGGTGAAATCTGAGCTGACCTCTTCCTGGTGTTCGTTTCGCGCGCTTAGGGCTTGTTCATTTTCTTGCTTTTCGCCCCAGCGCTTGCGCGCTCCAGCTGTATTTTTGCGCCACTTCGCGGCGGGAGAGGATGTTGCTCTTTCATTTTCAACTGGCGGCAATGGCGCCGCTTGTCATCCCGGAAAAGCTCAAGGGGCTGCAACTCGCCCTCGATTGGCGCCTTCAACGCGGCCCTAAAGGGCCGTGGTTCCACGCTTTTGAAGCCCTGCAAGTCCGCGGTGCCCAAGTTTCGACACCCTGCGGTCCGTGATGCGCCCTGCGAAAACAGAGCGGCCGTAGATGCCCCAGGCATAAATCCCCTTTTGGCCGGCTTGCCCAGCTTCAATCTCCGGATGTGAGCGGTACGAAGCAGGAAAGAGGCTGCCCGCCCGGAGCCCGCCGAGCGGAGTCGAAGGGTTTTTTCGAAAGGTGGGGGACGGCGGATTTACGCAAAGCGATGTTCTGACAGGAATCCGAATCGTTTCAAAATATGGGGGCACAATATGGGGGCACAGGCGACGCCCGGATTCATTCGGTTTGCTCGGAATGACACAGGTCATACTCTCGCGTTTGCCGATCTGTCGTGGGTAATGGGACAATACTTGCTTATGCAAAAATTGTCGATCCGCTCATCCATCCTCAAATCCACGATCCCGGCCTTCGCAGGACTGGCCGCCTGTTTCGTTTTACTCGGCAGCGCTCCGGCGCAAACCGCTTCGGGCAGCCAATCGTCTTCCGGAAACAGTTCAGCGCCGTCGACGCAAACTTCTTCTCCCAGCAAAAGCGCGGCGGGACAAGGCTCGTCGACCACCACGAAGTCCACGACAACCGTGAAGAAGACAACCGCGGCCCCGCTCGTGCTGAAGACGGACAAAGACAAACAGAGTTATGCCATGGGCATGAATTTGGGGCTCGGACTGCACAAGGCGGACATGACACTCGATCCCGCGCTGCTGGCGCGGGGATTGCGCGACGCGCAAAACGGCACAAAGACGGCTCTGACGGAGGACGAAATGCGCACGGCGGTGCAACAGTTCCAGACGCAGGTCCGGCAAAAAATGCAGGCCAGCGCCCAGGAACAGGGCGCTTCCAACCGCAAAGCGGGCCAGGAATTTGTCGAGGCGAACAAGACCAAGCCCGGCGTGGTGACCTTGCCCGACGGCCTGCAATACAAGATCTTGAAGGAAGGAGATGGACCGAAGCCGACCGCAAGCGATACCGTCAAGTGCAACTACATCGGAACGCTGATCGATGGCAAAGAATTCGACAGTTCCAGCAAGCATGGTGGGCCCGCATCGTTTCCGGTGAGCGGCGTGATCAAGGGATGGACCGAAGCGCTGCAGCTTATGCCGGTTGGATCGAAGTGGGAGTTGTATATTCCGGCGGATCTGGCTTACGGTGATCGCGGCGCGGGGCAGGACATAGGGCCGGGCGAGACTCTGATCTTCGAGGTTGAGTTGCTCGGAATCCAGAAACAGGGCGAGCAGAACAAATAAGAGGGCCCAAGGGAACCCATCAAGCGCCGAGTGGGCTCGACCGCGTGGGCTCGACAAAGATCAGCAAGTCGAATCCTTCCCCGGGTTCGGCGACCTCGTCGGCAAGTCGGGATTAGACGGCGTTGTGCAGGTGCTCTTCAGCGGAAAGATGAGCGCCGGCCAGGAGCAGCAATCCGGTCAGGAAGGCCCAGAACATCAGGCTGACCGACAGCGCGAAGGGGCCATAGACTTCCTGAAAATTAAGCCGCGGAAGCGCCAGGATATAGGCCTGTTTCAGCGCCTCCGAGAGCAGGCCCATGATGATGGCCGCGGGAAGCACCGCCCGCGCCGGAACTTTGCCGTTGGGCAGCAGCCAGTAAATCAGAAAGAAAATACAAATGCTGGCGGCGATGGCGAGAATCTTCATCGTGATGTAGCCGACCAGGCGCACGAATCCCGTGCCGTATCCGCGAAAGAGAAATTCCATGAAAGCGACCGGGCCAGCTGTAAGCGCGATCGAAAGCATCGCCAAAACGCCGCAGGCAAAGGCCAGGCCCAGCGAGATGAGCTGATTGCCGAGATACGAACGATTGCTTTCAAAGCGCCATACGCGGTTCAGAGCGACTTCGAGCGGCAGAAAAATGCCGGAAGACGTGACCAGCAAAATCACCAGCGAGACGGCCTGAACGCGCTGGCGCGCATTGACCATGGCTTCGAGATTGCGAATCACGAAGTTCTGCCCGGTAGGAAGATAGTCGCGCAGCAGATCCTTCACGACTCCGACCATCACTTCTGAATGGAAAACGTGGCGAGTGATGGTCAGCATCAGCACCATGAAGGGGAAGAACGACAGGATGGCGTTGGCCGCGACGGAAAATGCAAAAGTGTGTACTTCGGTGCGCATCAGATATTTCACGGTCGACGCGACCAAACCCGATGATCGGCGCACGCGCGCAGTGGTGCGAGGCGGATTTGGCGATCCTCCGGCCTTCGATGGGCTGGCTGAAGTGGGAGTGGTGGGCACGAGAACGACAATGATATCAGAGACTTGCGCCGCTGCTGCCAAGCGGATCCAGTTCCTGGAGCTAGCGGCTGGCTTTAATATTCGCTTTCAGTCATAACCCCCCACGTAACGCCAGAGTTTCGATTTCTTTCTAATTCTGCTTGCGAATCGTTTTAATAGTGCTTATGATCTTGTGCTCGATGCCGGACTTCGGTTCGGGTCGAGGGGTTGACGTTGTTGGGTGTGGTCGAAAACGCGCCAAATTGTCGAGACTCTCAAAGCTTGCTGCCCGTGGTCCCGCTGACCGTGGCAGAGGGCCGACGGAGTTTTTCCTATTTTGCAAGTAACTTCTTCCGCCCAGGTAAACGCAGCCACAACCTCTTTCGTCTGCTTTGAGGGGGGCCTGTCGACCAGGCAGAATCCGAGCGGGCGAGAGATTAATTTTCGCGATTGGTGAAAGGAGTTTTTTCCGTGAGAGAGAAAGGTACTGTTAAGTGGTTCAACGGGGCGAAAGGATATGGGTTTATCCAGCGCTCCACGGGCGAGGACGTGTTCGTGCACTTCTCCGCGATCCAGGAAAATGGCTATCGCACGCTGAATGAGGGTGAGACCGTGGAGTTTGATCTGCTGAAGGGCCCCAAAGGCTTCCAGGCGGCAAATGTTGTGCGCGCGTAGCGCAAAAATATCTGGCAGTCTTCATAGCCCTCCCGATTTCCCCGCGGGAGGGTTTCTTATTTGTACTGGAAAATTGCCGCGACTCGCCGCCGCCAGGTTCTCCACCATCGGAATCAATTCCACGCCGGCTGGTTGGGCCACTCCACGTTGGCCGGCAGAGGCGCGATTTTAGGAAGGGGGCTGGAGCCTGATCCACGCATGTCATGCGTGTACAGTTCCAGTTTCGGAGAGTATTGTTCGACCTCACCATTGGTCATAACTCCGTGCGCGACCAGGGCAAGAGCCGTCTGGCGATATTTCTGCTTTTCCTCGCCGATGAACCGCAACAGGTCGAGGCTAAACTGCGCGTCGGACTGAAAGACGATGGCCGTGGACGGATGGGTTTTCCAGGGAATCGTGTCGGGAGAAACGTCGAGCATTTCGGCGATCAGTCGCTGACGCTGGTCGGGTCCCAATGACGGCTCGCCACAAGGATCTCGGTAGGTGTCTGATTCGTTGCGCTTGGCGTAGATCGGATCGATGCCAGAAACGAGAAGCCGAGAGCGATCGCCTTTTTCCATAGAGAGAGAATACTGCCCAATCGGGGGCCAATTCCCGCGCGGAAGCTTCGTTTGCATCCGACAGGCGAAGCAACCGGACGTCCCGAAGCCGAATGGCGGCGAATCAGGAAGCACGATAAGAATGTTAGCTCCAACTTCAATGCCAGCCAAAAGATCTGCGGCAAACCCGGAAGGCGGATGCTGAGCCAACATCGCCGCGCTCACATATTGAAGGCCTAATGCTGACTGGGGCGGAGAATGATAAAGGTCCAGCGCGAGCGGCTCGGCGTCTTCCCGGTCCATTCTGCCTAGCAGAATTGCAACAGCATTGGGAAAGTCTGGAGCCAGTGCCCGCAGCGTCTCCGGCGGAACCGGCACATCCATCTGGATGATCGCATCGAGGACGGCTGCCATGGCATCGCGGTGGTTCAGCTGCACTGGCGATAACTGCGCCGGGATCCCATCGGCAGCACTTTCCTGTGTC
Organism: Candidatus Sulfotelmatobacter sp.; assembly: GCA_030037515.1. GTDB lineage: Bacteria > Acidobacteriota > Terriglobia > Terriglobales > Acidobacteriaceae > Sulfotelmatobacter. The sequence goes on along the minus strand of JASHRE010000225.1, from coordinate 4,998 downwards.
AAGGGCTGCCACTCCATCGCTAAGTTGAGAAGGTCAGGAGTCAGCGCCTCGTTACGGGAGAGGAGGACGTCGTACGCACCCCACGCGACAAGGCGTGGGTCGTCGCTCAACAGCCAACCTTCAATCGTCGCCTCAGACGGGAGCTTGTGACCCGAAGGGCGCACCTGTGCTGCCGCGCCAGCCGCAAGTGCGAAGCTGAGGCAACCTAAAACGATGACACGCGCAGCGACGGTCACGCTATGGCTCCTAAAGCCGGTCAGTTTTCCGTTTTTGGCGCTCCATTTCGCAGATCGTGAACCGCGAACCCGTCGGGCACTTTAAACAGGCTTGGATCGGGCTCCGAACGGGTTACCTCGTGCACGCGAACCATTTGTGTTCCTTCACGCGGATCTCTTCGGGTCACCGCGAGATTCACCTGTAGTTCCGGTGAATACCAGAACTCGCGCGTGATCGACAGCGCCTGGCTATTGCCGATCACTCCGGCATTGATGGTGACAGTCTCGCGCGTTCCCACCACGTCGATGCCATCCATCACATCGTTTCCGAGATTTTCCCGCGCCAAGGTGCGTTTCCCATTGTCGAATGGGCCAGCGGGCCTTGGCGTGAACGAAGTCGGAGCGAAATAGCCGGTTACGTTACAACTATGAGTCGCGAGTGTGCAGATGGTTCGGGTATGCGCGACTGGGTCGAAGATCCGGATGTCGCTGAGCTTAGGCTGCTGGTCAGAATTTAGGGGAACAAAGCTCCGTGCTTCGCGAAAGATTCTGCCCTCGCTATCGCGCGCAACCATGGCGAACAGGTGGGTGGTAACGGTGCTACCATCTTCCAGGGTGTGCGTCCACTCCGTCGTGCTCCGGCCTGAAAAGGGCTGTCCTTTGAGCGGAAGAACTTTGATGCCTTCGACGAAGAAGCGCGTCCCCCCATCAGGGCCCCGCATCAATTCTTCAGAATCTTGTGCGAAAAGGGAAGGAACAACCAGAAGAAACGCTGCCAGTAAGGTCCCCACTTTCATACCTCACCTCACTGCGGACAGCTTAAAAGTATAACATCGTCAGGGAATTGAACCCGCAATGATGAGGCCGGGGAAAACAGAGCTAACCCGACACCAGGATCGTTGCTAAACGCCTCGGCCTGAGCGTCGCCGCACAGCCAACCTCGGATGCGCCTTCCGGGGTGCTGCTCTCAACCAATTGCCAGCCGGTATATTGGAGACAACGCCAGAAAAGCGGGTTCATCGCTGGAGTCCTGGTCGGAACTTGGCTATGAAGAAACCGATGACCAGAGCCCTGATCGAGGTCGGATTTATCATTTTCCTTTTTTACGCCAACCTTCTCATGGGCGAATTCGAGCGCGCAGGTATGGGATCTCGGCGAGGCCTGAGGTGGGCCATCCAGGACATGTTCACCAGGGCAAATTTTGAAATCGCCATGGTCGCTGCGCTGATCGGCTACGCGTTGTTTGAATTTCTACGACGCAGGTTCTGACGCAAACAGCAAAGGCGAGTCGTGTCGCGACTCGCCCTTTCGTCTTCTGGATTACAGAACCAGCCTAGCGCTGAGCCGTATTTACCAGATCGTTCTTCAGCAGATTAATCTCGACGCGTCCCCCGCTAGTCCGCTTGGTGCCGGCATCGGTCGCGACTGGCGCATCTCCCATGGCGAGGACAAAGATGCGATAGACGGGGACCTGATGGGTCTCGACCAGGTACCGCACAACCGCGTCGGCCATTTTCTGCGAGGAAGAGATTGCGGCCTGACCGCGGCCGGAGGCGTAGCCGTGGATCTCGATGACATAGCTGTGCTGATCCTTCAACGGCGCGGCCATTTGATCGAGCGCGTTTTTGGCCTGCTTGCTCAGCTCGGTCTGGCCGGTACGGAAACGGATCTCCGTTTGCGCCGTGCCGCGATATTGATCCAAACTAGAAACAACCTGTTCTTCGCCGGTAACCCGAGCTGACACCTGAGTCGCCGAGGTCTGCGCCGTCTGCGCTCGCGTGCTGGCATCAGAAGCATGCTGGTTGGCCAAGTCTGCCTTATCGGAAGCGAGTTGAACGCCGCGCTGGGCGCGGGAATCGATGTCTTTGATGTGGGTGGCATTCTCGTTCGTGATCTCATCGAGTTCGTTCAGCCTGTCGCGAACCGGAGCCAGGTAGCGTTTGATCCATTCTTTTCGGGCGAACGGATGCGTCACCAGATTGACCACGTTCGGATCGTCGCCATCCCAAAAATTTACTGGCTTGGGATCGGTCAGCGGCTCGCGGATCGATTCCGGGCCCGCCGTGGCGGAAGAGGCTGTGGCCGACGTCTGGGAACTTGAGCTCGGAGGGCTTTGCTGCGCGAAGGCGGTGAGCACAAACGTGGCGCAGGTGAGGAACACGAAAACAATACGGAATTTCATTTCAACCTCCTCGCTGGGAAAAACGGTTGATGCGGCGCGCGCGCCGCTTCCTGGGGAACCGACGATTGTGCCCCGAAATGGGGAAACGCGCAAGTGGAGAAGTGCACGGCAAGGGCCAGGTTTTTTGTTGATGTGGCCCGGGTTAGCGCCGGGACTCGGACAGGATTGCAAAGTTTTTCACAACTTGGCCGCGCGCGGCCGGGGGGTTAGGATCGCAGCTAGCGCACTTCCAGAGAAACCAAGTCTCCGTCGGATAGGCCGCCCGGCTTGTAGTTCGCCGTGATCTGCCGATCGCGCCACGAGCAGGAAAAGTCGTCGGCTCCGATCAAAAGCAGCGATTTGTAATCACCAGCGCGGAGTTTGAGAACTACTCCCTGCGTCGCGATCGTCAACACTGCCGCCGGAGGCGAGGAGCAATCCACCGCGATCAACCGTCCTTTGAGAAATTTTGTAGGGCGCGTATCGGACTGTTCAGTTGATTCCTGCTGGTGCTGTTCGGATGCACGCTTCGCGGCCTCCTGATCGAGCACATCAAACGGAGATTTCTGCGGCGCAAGCTGAGCCTGGGGGCCGTTCGGCACGGCCATTCCATACTTGCGCTGGTTGCCAATCTCGTCGAGGCGCTCCTGCGCCAGCTGCGCGAGCTGTGGATTGCTGTCGGTTTTCAAGCGTTGCAGCAAGGCTTGGGCGGCATCCCATTTCTTGGCCGTGATATAGATCTGCGCGAGGTGGTAGACGTAGAGTTCGTTGCGCGGACTCAGGTTCATGGCGGCGCGTTCGGCTTGCATCGCGGGCGCCGTGGTCCCACCTTCGTTGCGCGCCAGCGCGAGCAAATCGTATGCGTTCGCCATTTCCGGATACCACTCGAGCACCGCCCTGAGATCGATCAGCATGTTTGCCAGTCCGGCAATGTCGGCCTTCTTGGCCTGAGCCATGCGGAATTTCAGCGCGCAGAGGTAATAACGAATCCACATGTCACGCTGATCGAGAGCTGCCGCATCGCCAAGCTCCACGAGCGCTTGATCGAACTGCTCGTGCTCGATTTGGTCCCAGGCGAGCACGCGATGCGCCGTTTCGTTGCCGGCGGCCGCGCTGGGAAGCGTGTCCGCATCGGCATCGGAACGGTTGCGGCGCTTTTCTGCTTCGTCATTGCGGGCTTCCGCTTTGAGGTCGGCCAAAGTGGGCGTGGTGGCAAGAGTCTTCAGTGTTTGCAGCCCAACATCGCGGCGTTCGGGGATCCGGATCTGTACTTCGGCGTAGACAGCGCGGGCATCGGCCTCAGGAAAGGGCTTGGAAACGATGGCCGAATCGTCGGGTTTTACCAGCGCGGAATATTGATAGGGCTGGGCTTCGCTTCCCGGGATCGGCGTTTCGAGCGCCGTGAGCGAGTGGAAGTAGTCTTTTACGGCCTGCTCCAGTTGCTCGGCCGGCACTCCGTAGGCCTTTTGGATGGCATCGGCAACCGGCGTGTGCTGAACAAACACGAGTCCGAGGTAGTTACCCGTTTCCGATAGCTTTTTCTCGTGGATCAGATAATGTATGACCATCCACGACTCGGCTTTGAACAGCGCGGCGTTGGGATCGTCATTGTTGGGCTTGGTCGCAAAAAGATCGGGAAGAGAAATCCAGGGCCGTGTGTTCAACAGTTCGGTGAAGGACTTTGCGGAACTGGCAGCAGTCGACGTTCCGTTATTCGCATTCACCGATTGCGCCAGCACGGGATCGCCGCCGATCCGCACCTGCGCGTCATCCACGTGAATCGAGCTGAAATAATCGGCCAACCCTTCGTCGAACCACGCCTGCGCCGGAGGGTAATTGTTATCGAGCAGCATGCGAGCGAGATCGCGTGACACGGCGTGCCAGGGTTCGGCTTCGGTGAGATTCAGAACCATGAAGTTCTGATCATCGCCGGGCAGAAAGAATCCCGGAACGTCGATCGGCTGGCCGTTGTGTAGCGGCGCGAGCTTGTAATACGAGTCGTCGTTTTTGAACGCGAGGATGGTCAGCGGCTCCGGCTGGGTCAGATGATCTTTGTTGAAAATGCTGGCAAACACGGCGCGCATCTGCTCGAAGCGAAGCGAGACTTCACGGCCTTTTTTGTCCCCGGCGTCGGTGATGACGGTGAAGTGGGCGGAGTTGACTTGGAGCCAGGGATTCGGTTCTTTCTTCTCCGCGAATGCAGAGTTCAGAAGCGTCGCGCAAACCAGAGCGGAGACAACCGGCAGCGGGATGAGGCTGGTGCGAAACATGTGCCGCCTGAAGGAGGAACGCTGTAAAGAAATGCTATCACGGCGAGATGGCCAGCAGCCCACGATGGGACGCCAGAGGTGGGGGAACTTTCCAAGATATTGTGCGTATCATCGGCGGAAGATACCAATGCGTAAGGTGTGCCTTCTTTGCCTAGTCCTGACAAACGCCTGTTCGATCGCCCAAAGCTCCTCAGCCCGAGTCATTTCGCCCGCTTGCGGGTGGCGAGATCACGGCGCGGGTGGCGGAAAATCAGGGTCGGAGCGAGGCTTGTGCGAACAATAACAACTCTATACGCAGCACATTCACATTATTTCCCACAAACCGGAAGGAAAGCTCCCGCGGGAAGAGACG
>JASHRE010000224.1 GCA_030037515.1 Candidatus Sulfotelmatobacter sp. | reverse complement strand
TTGCAATATGAGGCGTATGACGGATTCGAGAAGGACGTGAAGACGTTCGTGAGCTTCGTGAGGCCGAAGATTGACGAATATGAAGAGCTGCTGACCACGAATCGTATCTGGCTGGAACGGACAAAGGGTGTCGGTGTCATTTCCGGAAAAGATTGCATAGGGCTCGGAATCACTGGGCCAGTGCTGCGGGCGAGCGGAGTGAAATGGGACCTTCGCAAAGCACAGCCCTATGCGACTTACAAGAATTTCGAGTTCGAAATTCCTGTCGGCGTGAACGGCGACACGTATGACAGGTATCTCGTTCGCATGATCGAGATGCGGCAATCGCTGCGGATTATCGAACAGGCGGTTGAGGGCATTCCGGAAGGGCCGATCATGGCCAAGGTGCCGAAGGTGATGAAGCCGCCGGTGGGCGAAATCTATCACTCAATCGAGGCACCGAAGGGCGAATTGGGATATTTCATAGTCAGCGATGGTTCGACGCAGCCCTATCGCGTGCGCGTGCGGCCGCCGTCGTTTGTCAATCTGCAGGCTTTGGATTTAATGTGCCGCGGACAGCTTGTCGCTGACGTGATCGCGGTGATTGGCACCCTTGACATCGTTCTCGGCGAGGTGGACCGCTAGATGCACGCCATCGTCGAGTACATCCGGGGTTATCTCGCGAGCGATCAGACGCCGGGCGCGGCGGGGAACTGGTTCTGGGCGACGGTTTACATCCTGCTCGTGTTTGTTGGACTGTCGATCGCGGTCATCGCGATGAACTGGCTGGAGCGGAAAATTCTGGCGCATATGCAGGTGCGGCTCGGGCCGATGCGCGTTGGCCCGCATGGGCTACTGCAGCCGATCGCCGATGCATTGAAGCTGCTGCTCAAAGAAGACATCATGCCGGCAGAGGCCGATGCCGTTGTCTTCTGGGTCGCGCCGTTCATAGTGGTGCTGGCGGCGTTCACCGTCTTCGTCGTTGTTCCGTTCGGACCGACGCACGCGATTACCGACATGAATATTGGTGTGTTGTTCATGCTGGGGGTATCCTCGCTGGCCGTGCTCGGGATCGTGACCGCCGGATGGGCGTCGAACTCGCATTATCCGCTGATCGGCGCGCTGCGATCGAGCGCGCAGATGGTTTCTTATGAGGTGGCCATGGGCCTGGCCGTCGTATCGGTCATTTTGATGACCAGCCTGCACGGGCTTGGGCTTTATGGAGTGGGAGGAGCCGCTTCGGCTGACACGGGAACGCTCAGCATGATCGGAATCGTGCAGGCCCAACTCGAGCAGCATGAATGGTTCATTTTTAAGTTTTTCCCACTGGGCCTGATTGGGTTTTTCATATTCGCAGTGGCGATGGTCGCTGAAACAAATCGTGCGCCGTTCGATCTGCCCGAAGCGGAATCTGAGTTGACCGCAGGATTTCACACTGAATACAGCGGGTTTCGCTGGTCGCTGTTTTTCCTGGCGGAATATTCGGCGATGATCGCGGTGTCGTCGATCGCGGTTACTCTCTGGCTCGGTGGCTGGCTGCGGCCGTTTCCGAACGCATGGGCCGGGCCGAGGTGGGATTTCTTTTTCTCTCTGTTTCCGGGAATTACGTTCTTATTTCTCGGGGGCTTGTGCTTTTTCAGCGCGGCGCGCATGCCGAAACATCCGTACTTCAGGATTCAAACGCTTGGGCTGACCGGATTCGGGGCAACGCTGGCACTCATAGGCCTGGTTTTGTTTCTTCCCGGCGTGCGCGAGCGGGTGGGAGATATCTTCTGGTTTTCGGCGAAAGTCGCCGCGTTCATGTACCTCTATATCTGGTATCGGGGCACGTTCCCACGGTATCGCTTCGACCAGCTCATGAAGGTAGGATGGAAGGTTTTGCTGCCAACCGGCTTCGCGCTGCTGATTTTGACGGCTGTGCTCGGCTTTGTTGAGCCGCCGGTGGCGGCGTGGCTGCGAGGAGTGTTATGAATCCGCCGGTGGGGACGCCGTTCTTTTTTTATCTACTGTCAGCGACGGTGTTGATTGGCGGCGTCCTGGTGATTACGCGCAAGAATGCCGTGCACTCGGCATTGGCGCTGATCACGGCGCTGCTGGCACAGGCTGGATTGTACCTCATGCTCTATGCCCCGTTTGTTGCCGGCGTGCAGATCATTCTTTATGCCGGCGGGATCATGGTTCTGTTCTTATTCGTAATCATGCTGATTTCGATCGAACGGTCGCAGAAGGAACGTCAGTTCAACAAGCAGTGGCTGGTCGGGATTGCCGCCGCGGCGGCGCTGGGCGGACTGTTCATCGCCGTCTACACGAAAGGGAAGTCGCTGTTTCCGGAGGGGAGTCTGACATACGCGGAAGCCGGGAATACGCAGGGAGTGGCGGACCTGCTGTATAGCCAGCATTCAGGCATCTACATGTTCGCCTTCGAGATCGCATCGCTGTTGTTGTTAGTTGCGATTATCGGGGCGGTGGTGATGGCGAAGAAGCGCATCTAGTACTGGGTTGCGAGGACCGCGTACTGAGATTCCCGCTTGCTGGCAAAGGCGGCCAGAAGTCGGGCACCCGCTGAAAAGGGAGATTGCGAAGAGCCAATTTATGGAAGCGATGCTGCACATTACGACGTTGCATTATCTAGTCCTCGGAGCGGCGCTGTTTCTGCTGGGAGTAATTGGCGTGCTCACACGACGGAATGTCGTCATCGTGTTGATGTCGATCGAGCTGATCCTGAACGCGGTCAATCTGAATCTGGTGGCGTTTTCGCGATATTGGCAGGGAATTCATGGCTCGACGGCGCTGCATGGTCAGGTGTTCGCGATTTTCATCATTACCGACGCCGCTGCCGAAGCCGCTGTCGGCTTGGGAATTCTGATCGCCTTCTTCCGCAACAAAGAGACAGTCAATGTGGATGAAGTGAATTTACTGAAGTGGTAGCAGACGAGCGGTTGGCATCAGCAATACCAGTGAGCGGATTTATGCGGAGCCCGCACCTTGGGTTCAAGGTGCTAACTGCAGATTGTTAATTGCCAATTGCTCTACCGAGTGCTGAATGCTATTTCTCGACCACATCTGGATCATCCCACTGCTGCCCGCGTTTGGCGGGGCGGGGATGTTGTTTTTTGGCCGCAAGCTGCAGAAGGCGACGGTCAACGTCGTTTGTGTCGGTATGGTCGGGCTCGCCTTCATCATGGCGTGCGGATCGGTTCTGCAGTATACGGCCTGGGCCGAGACGCATAGCCATCAGCCTTATCAGACCATTCTCTACACCTGGCTGGGTGGCGATACCGGCCATCTGATTTACCCGACGCACGACGGTGCTCAGGCACCGTTCCAGGCCGATGCCGGATTGCTGCTCGATCCTCTGTCGAGCATTTGGCTGCTGTTTGTGACCGGCGTGGGCATGCTGATCCATATTTATTCGATCGGCTACATGGCGCATGAGGGCGGATATTACCGATTTTTCGGGTACCTGAACCTGTTCATGTTCTCGATGCTCACGCTGATCCTGGCGAACAATTACGTGCTCTTGTTCGTGGGCTGGGAGGGAGTGGGACTTTGTTCGTATCTGCTGATCGGATTTTACTTTCATCGCAAGTCGGCGAGTGACGCCGCGAATAAGGCGTTCATCGTGAATCGAATCGGCGACTCCGGATTTATCCTCGGGATGTTTTTCATCGCTTGGCTGTGCGGGTCGCTGCGATTCGTCGATGTGAATGCATTCGCGCACCTCGGAACGCATTCGCCGGAAACATTGAAATACATTACGGCGGCCACCCTCCTTCTGTTTGTGGGCGCGTGCGGCAAATCGGCACAGCTCCCCCTCTATGTCTGGCTGCCCGATGCGATGGAGGGTCCCACGCCGGTTTCGGCGCTGATCCACGCCGCGACCATGGTGACGGCCGGCGTGTACATGGTGGCACGGTCGAATGCGCTGTTCGTGCTGGCACCAACTTCAATGAAAACGGTCGCGATCGTTGGAGCGCTGACGGCGATCTTTGCGGCTTCGATTGGTCTGGTGCAAAACGACATCAAGCGCGTGCTCGCGTATTCGACGGTTTCGCAACTCGGTTACATGTTCTTGGCGCTGGGGGTGGGAGCGTTCGCGGCCGGCGTGTTCCACGTCTTCACGCACGCGTTCTTTAAGGCACTGTTGTTCCTCGGTGCCGGCTCGGTCATTCACGCGATGAGCGGCGAGCAGGACATGCGCAACATGGGCGCCCTCGAGAAACGCATCCCAGTGACCTATTGGACGATGCTGATCGCCACGTTGGCGATCTCAGGCATTCCGCCATTTGCGGGATTTTTCTCGAAGGATGAGATTCTTTGGCAGACGTGGACAAGCGAAGGCGACGCGTATCGCATTCTGTGGGTGATCGGCTACGTCACGGCGTTGATGACGGCGTTTTACATGTTCCGGCTGGTGTATCTCACGTTCTACAGCAAGCCGCGCATGAGCCGTGAGGTGGAGCACCACATTCATGAGTCACCGAAATCGATGATCGTGCCGCTGGTGATTCTTGCGGTTATGTCGCTGTTTGCGGGATTTCTGGGTTGGCCGCGCAGCCTGGGGGGATCCGACCATTTTGCGCGATTCCTCGATCCGGTGTTCGCGCGCGGTGAGGCGCGGACGCTGATTGAAGAAGGCAAAGCGGGTCAGCTTGTGGCAGCAGAAAAGGAAGAAGAGCACACCAGCCCGACCGAATATTTGCTGATGGTCTTATCGGTAGCAGCGGCTGGAGTGGGCTGGTACATGGCCAAGCGGTCGTATGCGCACGCTCACACCGGATATTCGGAGCCGATCAAAGCAGCGTCGCCAGCAACGTACAAAATTCTGCTGAACAAGTACTACGTGGATGAAGGCTACGATTACCTCTTTACCGGTCGCAGAAAAATCGATGGCGTCCGGTTAGGCGCGATGGGATTGGGCGAGGCGAGTTCGTGGTTCGATGCCAACGTGGTCGACGGCGCGGTGAACGGGGCCGGGTGGATCACCCGCACGACTGCGAGGCTCTCCTCATGGTGGGACAAGTGGATTATTGACGGAATCGGCGTGAATGGGCCGGCGATTCTGGCGCGGATGCTCAGTTATCCGGCGCGGCTGTTCGAGTTGGGATTGGTGCAATGGTATGCGCTGGTCATGACGGTCGGGCTGGTCGGATTTGTGTTCTATTACGTGTATCACTGAAAAGCAATCAGTATCCGGCACTCCGCATTCAGCCGTGTTCAGTTGGTGGAGTGCCGGATGCTCGACTGAGAACTACTTATGTACTCTCACATTCTCTCCATCGTTCTCTTCACACCGCTGGCAGGCGCGATCTTGCTCTTGTTCGTTCCGAAGGAGAACAAGGACGCGATTCGCTGGATCGCGAACATCTTCGCATTTGGCGGATTCCTGATTTCGCTGCCGCTAGTGCCATGGTTCTGGAATTTGCGCTTTGAGCCCGGATTCAAGTTTGTTGAAGGCTCAGCAAACAACTGGATTCCCTCGATCGGCGCGGGTTATGTGCTGGGCATTGATGGCATTTCGTTTCTGCTGATCATGCTCACGACACTGCTCGGCTGGATTTCGATTCTGTCGTCGTGGACGGCGATCGAGAACAGGGTGAAGGAATACTACGTCTGGTTCCTGGTGCTGCAGACGGGGATGCTCGGTGTCTTCATGGCGCTTGATTTCTTCCTGTTCTTCGTTTTCTGGGAAGCGATGCTGGTGCCGATGTATCTGCTGATCGGCATTTGGGGAGGGCCGAGAAAACTCTACGCCGCGATCAAATTCTTCCTGTATACGCTCGCGGGTTCGGTACTGATGCTGCTGGGAATCCTGTTTCTGTATTTCCATCATCACGGTGCGACGGGCGTTTACACGTTTAGCATTCCGGAACTGTACAAGACGGCACCGCAGATTTACTACGATTATGGGGCCTCGGCCGCGACGCTGCTGTTTTTGAGTTTCTTTTTCGCATTCGCGATCAAGGTTCCGATGTTCCCGTTCCACACCTGGCTTCCCGACGCACACGTGGAAGCGCCGACGGCGGGATCGGTCATCCTGGCTGGCGTTCTGCTGAAAATGGGGACGTACGGCTTCATTCGGTTCTCCTTGCCATTCTTTCCGGACGTGCTCATGCACACACGAGTGCGGTTCTGGGTGATGGCGCTTTCGGTGATCGCGATTCTCTATGGCGCGCTCGTATCCCTCATGCAGAAGGATATGAAGAAGCTGGTCGCGTATTCGTCGGTGAGCCACCTCGGCTTTTGCACCCTGGGAATTTTTGCGCTTTCGCCACTGGGACTCAGCGGGTCAGTGTTGCAGCAGATCAATCACGGAGTTTCTACGGGAGCGTTGTTCTTGATTGTCGGCATTCTCTATGAGCGGCGGCATACGCGCGAGATAGCGGAATACGGCGGCATTTCCAGCGTGATGCCAGTCTACGCGACCATCACGATGATCATGTTTCTATCTTCGATGGGGCTGCCGCTGTTGAACGGATTCGTGGGCGAGTTCAGCATTCTGCAAGGGACATTCATGGAGAAAGAAATTGCTGGACATCCGGGATGGTTCTGGGCGGCATGGGCAGTTCCCGGAGTGATTCTGGCGGCAGCATACCTGCTCTGGCTTTATCAGCGCGTTTTCTTTGGAACGGTTACGAATCCAAAAAATGAGAAGCTGCATGATCTGACGCCGCGTGAAATCGCGACCTTCGCGCCATTACTCATCATGGCATTCTGGATCGGACTGTATCCCAAGCCGTTTTTCCAGATTCTCGAGCAGCCGGTGAATCAACTGGTGCAGAACATCCGGCCGGATTACGGCAAGCCTGCCGGCACGATGAATGCGTCCGTACAGCCGCGGACTGCGGCCCCGGCCAGGCAAGATCTCGCGAAAACCGGCGGGATACCGTCGCTGCTGAGGGGGAAGAACTAGTGGGCGTGGGCATGCAATTCACGTCGACGGACTATCTGCTGGTCCTGCCCATGACATTGCTGACGCTTTTTGCCATCGGCATTCTCTTGATTGATCTCATGCTGGAGCAGGAACAGAAGTGGGCAAACGCTGTTACTGCGTTTATCGGCCTGCTGTTCTCGGCAAAAGCCGTTTACAACATCCAGCAATGGCTCGGCAGCAGACCGGCCTCGTATGGCCTGATGCAGACCGTGCTGGTCGATCACGTCACCCTCTATTTCTTTTATTTGTTTCTCGCGGCGACGGCGATCACGATTCTGATGTCGGTGCGGTATCTGGAGATCGAGCATGAGAGTCATGGCGAATATTACGCCCTGTTGCTCCTCTCCGTGGTCGGGATGATGTGCATGGCCGCGGGCGCGGATGTGGTTCTGATTTTCATCGGGCTCGAACTGATGGCGATTTCCACATACGTGTTGGTGGGATTTCTGCGTCGCGACCGGCGGTCGAACGAAGCCGCACTGAAGTATTTTCTGTTGGGGGCGTTCTCGTCGGGAATTTTTGCTTATGGACTGTCGCTGTTTTATGGGCTGACCGGCAGCACCAATCTGGCCACCATTCACACCGCACTGCGCCAGGTGCTCGGCGGCCCCTATGAGCCGATCGCCGTTATCGCTCTGCTGACCACAGTGACGGGGTTACTGTTCAAGATTGCCGCGGTGCCCTTTCACCAGTGGGCGCCCGATGCTTATGAGGGCGCGCCGACCAGCATCACAGGATTCATGTCCGTTGCGGTGAAGGCTGCGGGATGGGCGATGCTTCTAAGAGTGTTGATTCTCAGCCCCTTTCGGCTCGGCGGGCTGGTCGCGATGCGGTCCATCTGGCTGCCAGTATTGATTGTCGTTGCGATTTCGACGATGACCGGCGCCAATCTCGCCGCGCTCACGCAAACGAACACGAAGCGCCTGCTCGCCTATTCTTCGATAGCGCATGTCGGCTACATTCTGCTTGGGTTGGTGGCCGGCTCTGCGACCGAGCTGAATGCGGATGGCATCAAAGGAATCCTGATTTATCTGCTGGTTTATACGTTCATGAATCTGGGGGCGTTCGGTGTGATCACGTCGCTGCGGCATCGCAATGTGATCGGCGACGAACTGGACGATTTAAACGGGCTCTATTCCCGGGCTCCGGTCGAAGCCGTGCTGATGCTGGTGTTCGTGTTGTCGCTGGCTGGCATCCCGCCGCTGGCCGGATTCTACGGAAAATACTTCATCTTCCTCGGCCTGGTGGAAACGCACTACTATCGACTGGCCGCGATCGCGGTACTATACTCGGTTTTCGGCTTGTACTATTACCTCAAGATTGCGAACGCCATGTTTATGCGGCAGCCGGAAAGGGGCGAAGAGCGGCTGCCGGTCAGTTATGCCATGCGGGCGGCGCTTGGAGTTACGGCCTTCGCCACACTATTTATCGGAATCATGCCGAATCGTTTCATCGAAGCGGCGAACTGGGCGCTGGGGATCGCGAACAATCCCAATACTGCAAAATTGATTCGCTAGAAACCACTGCTGAAATTTTTTTCAACGGCTAAAGCCCCAATTTATTCCGCGAGCCTGGGCGGCCCAGCTGAAGATGGGCGCTTTCAGACCTGCGCATTCCGATTTACCGACAGCTCGGTGGAACGGCGTAAAATCTGATTTACAGTGGCGGTCTGCTTGGGATGTCGAACTCATCGACTGATAATGACAAGGATCCGGATCGCAAGAGCAATCCGTGGGTGCAGATTGCACGCTACAGCCAATTGGCATTTGTGTTACCGGCGGCCACGGTGGTGGGATGGGCGATCGGCGTAGGCCTGGATCACTGGCTGCACACAACCTGGCTCTACATTCTGGGTCTCCTGCTGGGAATTCTGGCTGGATTTGTGGAATTGGTTCGTACGGCGATGCGGGATGGTCAGTGATAACCAGGTTTCCCCTTTCTCGCTAAAGCCGCGAGAAGCGTGGCACACCCACCACAGAGAGATCCGTCAGGTGCGCCATCACCCCCCATGTCATACTTACCGTGCATGCCCGATTCATCCCATGCCGAGATGGGTTCCCGCGAGACCGTCGCGGATCGCTTCTATTCGGGCTCGCTCGATCGCATCCGCTTGTACATGTTCGTGATCGCTGCGCTCGCGGTACCGGGGGGTTTCTGGAAGTTCGGCGTGCGCTGCGCGGTCGGACTCGCCCTGGGATCGATGATCGCGTTCGTCAATTTTTACTGGCTGAAGCGGGCCATCAGCGGATTCGCGGATCGCGCGGCGGGAGCAACCTCATCCCAATCCGGATCAGGAATTGTCGCGCGGTTTCTGCTGCGTTACGTTTTGATCGCCATCGGAGCGTATGCTATATTGACTGTTTCTCCCGCGAGCCTGAATGGCTTTCTTGCGGGTTTATTTTTGCCCGTAGCAGCTATCCTCTGCGAAGCGGCATATGAGGTTTATGCGGCTCTTCCGCGCGGGATTTGATGTCAATCTGATGGAGGCGCGACGAAGCTGACAGCCGGGTTCCTATGCCTGAACAACTCTGGTTTACAACGCTTCTGAATCATTTGTTCGCCGGCCCGGTCACGGCGTTGCTGCGCGCGCTGTCGATCGAGCCGAAGTATCCGCGGGCTCCCATTCCGAATTCTCTGTCAATGGAATTGCTGGTTTTTATCTTCCTGACCGTGCTCTTCCTGCTGGTGCGGTCGCGGCTCTCAGTGGATAACCCGGGCGGATTGCAGCATCTATTCGAAGCGGTCGATGGATTCATCAAGAACCAGAGCAACGAAATCATCGGCGGGCATCACAACGAGCGCTTTACGCCATTTCTCGCCGCACTGCTGTACTTTATTCTGTTTTGC
>JASHRE010000223.1 GCA_030037515.1 Candidatus Sulfotelmatobacter sp. | reverse complement strand
AAACGATGGAGGTTCCGTAATATACGCCATCGCTACGACCGGCGATCCAGCCGATTAAGTTATTGCGGTTGGCAGGGGTGAAGGGCAGGATATTGACGAATTCGACGTTGCTCTCGCCGGGCAGTTTCATCAGAACAAAATTGGGCTCCATGGTCTGCGTAGCCTGCTCACCGGACTCGCTCAAACCAACTTCGGTCGCCACCGTCCACAGGTCTTCGCGGTTATAGAACACTTCCGGATCGGTCATGTGATAAAGCGCATATACCGCGGCCTGCATTTTCAGCAACAGCTCCGGGTAGCGGACGTGTTTGCGCAGCGCAGTCGGCATGGCCGACGCGTCTTTGAATAATGACGGGAAAATCTGGCGATAAGCGTTGATGACGGGGTCTTGCGGATCGAACACGTAGAACGTGGTGGTGCCGTCGTAGGCATCGACGACCACCTTGACGCTGTTCCGGATGTAATTCACCGAACTCCCGTTCAGTAGATAATGGCTGGAGTACGGATAATTGTCGGCAGTGGTATAAGCGTCGAGCATCCAGAGGAGCCGGCCATCATCGGAGATGACGACGTAAGGGTCGGGTTCGTAGGTGAGAAACGGAGCGAGAGCAGTGACGCGATCGCGCACGTTGCGCCGCATGAGAAGGCGGCTTTGAGGAGTAATGTCGTCACTGAAGGGAAGCTTCGTCAAATCGCCTTCATTGATGGCGATGAGGATGCGGCGCAGAAATCCGCCAAGCGGAATGCCGCCTGTGCCTTGGTACGCGGTCAAATTGTTGGTTTGGCCCTGAGGATAATTGAATTCTTGTTGCTTGGTCTTGACATATACGTCGTTGCCGGTCATTTCTCCGAAATAGATTTCCGGGCGCGTTATCTGGATGCTTGGCACGGTGCTTTGCACCGGCATATTGCTCAAGAACAGCATGGGCAGGCCTTCAGGAGTGAATCCATTTACCGGATTCATGGTGATGCCATAACCGTGGGTGTAGATCAGCCTTTCGTTAATCCAGTTCCGGCTGCTCTCGGGAAGCTTGTCGACGCTCAACTCGCGAGTGGCGAGCATGACTTGGCGCACATTGCCGTCGATTTCGTAGCGGTCGATATCGATGTCGGGAAAATCGTAATAGGTGCGGATCTCCTGAATCTGGCGGAGAGTGTCCTGCAGCGCGCGCCAATCCCACAGGCGGATGTTCTGTAGTGTGGCTTGATTATTCGCCGCATCGGTGGCTTCAACGGAGACCTCGGCGGGAAACTCACGTCGGGAGACGCGATCCAATCCGTACGCTTGCCGGGTCAGTTCAATATTATGGGCGATATAAGGTCGCTCCCGATCCAGTTCGTTGGGCTTGACGATAAAACTGCCGACATACCAGGCAACGAGCTGCACAGCGATATAGCAGAACACGACG
Source organism: Candidatus Sulfotelmatobacter sp. (assembly GCA_030037515.1). Taxonomy (GTDB): domain Bacteria; phylum Acidobacteriota; class Terriglobia; order Terriglobales; family Acidobacteriaceae; genus Sulfotelmatobacter. Next base: position 2,277 of record JASHRE010000223.1, on the reverse strand, counting down.
GGAACGGCCGCCATCACCAACCAGCGAACCCGCGGCGCGGATACGACATTGATAAGCGCGATGATCGCGCCGACCACCAGTGCCGCGCAGACAATGAGCAGTCCGGCGAGCGTGATGTGCGCATCGGTGTAGGAAACACCGCTGAAAATCGTGTGCTCCTCAAAGAGGGCCCCGAAGCGGCTCAAATAGACTTGCAGCGCGATGACCAGCAGCAGGAACGCAAGGGCCATCGATACCCCGCCCCAGGAGGGCGGAATGGATCTGCCGCGATACGCAGACAAGATATGGAACGCGCCGGTCACGAGAACAAAGAAAAGCGCGACGACGACGCCGACGATGGCGAGGGTCAGCAGCCAGCCCGAGATCAACTGCCACACTGGGAGAGTGAACAAATAAAAATGAAGCGGCCGACCGAAAACGGGATCGACCATGGGCCCCGGGCTTGGTGGTGCGTACCAGTACAGCGCGAAGGTGTTCCACTCTTCCATCATGCTGGCTCCCGTTGCCAGCGCAATCACAACAAAAACCAGCCGCGCAACGAAATTCATGATGCGTTTGACCGGCAATTTAACAGGTTGACGGCCGATAAAAATGACTCCGCCATCCAGCAGGTCAGGCTGGTATGCCCGCCTGAGGACAAGAAACCATCCGTAGAGAATGAGAAACGTCGTGGCGAAGAAAATCGCGAATACTGCCCACTCGAAGCCTAGAGTCCTGCGATAAACGCTTTCGTATCCGAGCGAGCCGAACCAGAGAAGATTGACATAGTAGGACAGTGCCGTCCCGCTACTGAAGATGAGAAAAACAACTAAGGCAAGAATGATGAAAAAGCGGCGGCGGTGGTGGGAGGGACGTCTGGGCCAGTCGATCGAGTCATGCATTGCACGACTTCACTTTCATTCGGTTTTTACGCGATTTCCAGCTGATGGCATTGTACCGCGTGAGGTGACCGAATCGGTGCAGCAGAACCACCACTCCGCTCAGATGCCAAGAGGGCGATCGGTAGACCGATGGCTTTGCAGACACCGGCTTCGTCTGGCGCCAGAATTGCACGGGGATAGGCAAGTGACTGAATCGCACTGAAGAGTCTTCCGCAGTAATGCGGTGTGCTATATCGATGAGGGCTTGGGAGCGGGGCGATACCGCCACGAATCCCACGCGCGATCGGTCGCCGGCAAGTGGCGGATCTCATGCCACCGTTCCACGATGGTCAAGCGATCACTGGCTCCAACCTTCCGCAGCATGCGGTGAACATGATTCTTTACGGTCTGCTGTGAGAGTCCGAGTCGAATCGCGATCTCCTTGTTGGTGAGTCCCTCGCTGATCATGTGAATCAGCTGCTGCTCGCGGCGGCTCAAACCGAGTTGCCGTTGCACCCGGGCGGTGGGAAAGGCCGCGTGCGACTGCACCACCGAATCAAAAAGTATAGAGACCATGCAGGGTGGACACACCGATTCATGATTGATCACCGCGCGCACGGCGGCCGCAACCTCTGCGGCAGAGGCATCCTTCAGGACATAACCTTGGGCACCTTCTCGCACGGCGTGCAAGAACATTTCCCGGTCTGAATCCATCCCGATCATGATGATTCTCAAGTGAGGCAAGACTCTTCGCAGGTTGGAAACGATCTCGATGGCGGACGAGACCAGAACGCTCGCGTCGGCAAGTAGAATATCGGGTTTCAGTTCTGCAATGTGCGCCTCACTGTCGGCATTGAGCGAGGCCGCCTCCAGAATCCGTATGTCACCCTTTTTACTGAGAATGCGACTGAGAGCTTCCCGGAATAGCCGGTTTTCGGCTAGCAGGTAAACCTGAAACTTGAGTTCGTACACCTTCAACATCTCACGCCACTTGCACTGACATCGCAAGCAAGATGTATGGGAGATCCTGGCCGGAGAGACATTTTCCCCTGCTCCTCTGCTCCGCTTGATCAGGAGCAGCCCATTTTGGTTTAGGCGACGATAAGCCGACTATAGCATGTTACGAATCGAACGGCGCATCCTAAACAACTTGCAATCTGTGGATTTCTCTCACTCACGACGTGTTACGAAAACCGGACAGCACAGCCCAAAGCTATAGATGGTGATTCGATGACCATGCCATTGAATTTTGTTGCCCTCGCGTCAACGGGAATCTCGCATACCAGACCGGGCAGCCGAAGCGTCCTCACCGCCGTGGGTGCGGTATAGTAATCAGACCATCGCTGGGGTCACGTTCGGACCGGCGCCACTCCGCGCGGGGGAGAACGACCGTGTATAAGCTCGTTCGTACGTCTCG
>JASHRE010000222.1 GCA_030037515.1 Candidatus Sulfotelmatobacter sp. | reverse complement strand
CATCGTCCACAGCCGGTGCGCCGAACGCACCCTCGGCGCAGACGGTTCCCGTCCCGGCAATCAGCTATGCCAAGCCGGTCGGCTATTTTCCCAACCCAATCGGGCCCTACTCGCCGCGGGAGGTTCCTGCGCCGAATCTTGCGAATACGCCGCGGATTGACGAACTCATGCACGATGGCAAACTCTATCTGTCGATCAATGACGCCATCGCGCTTGCTCTTGAAAACAATCTCGATCTGGCCATTCAGCGCTATAACCTGAACATTGCCGACACCGATGTTTTGCGGGCGCAGGCCGGCGCGAGCATCCTGGGCGTGCCGAGCGGTATCGTACAGAACACTCCCGGGGGCGGCGTTGGGGGGATCGGCGCGACGGCCGGACTTTCCACGGGTGGTACGAGCATTGGAGCGGGCGGCGTCGGCGCAGGAACCAACGGACTTGTTCAATCTACCGTGGGCCAGGGGCCGACGATCACCAGCTTTGATCCGGTCGTTACCGGCACCTTGCAGGAAGACCACCTAGCCACGACCGCCATCAGCATCTTCCAAGGCGTGCCTGCGGGCGAGCATCTCGTCCAGAACACAGGCACGTACAATTTCAGCTATACCCAGGGATTTCATTGGGGCATGAACCTCACGGTTGGCTTCGATAACAGCCGGCAGACTACGAACAGCTTCTTCTCGGCCGTCAGTCCGTCTCTGGCCACGAGTTTCAGAGCGACCATCACGCAGCCCATTCTGCAAGGACTGGGTTTTCCGGCGAATACAAGATTCATTCACATCGCGAAAAACAACCGTGAACTCACAGATGTCGCGTTTCGTCTGCAAGTGATTACTACCGTCGATCAGATCCAGAACTTGTACTGGGATCTCGTCTATGCGTACGAAAATGCCCGGGTGCAGAACGAATCGCTGGCCTTTGCGCAAAGGACTCTTTCCGACACGAAGAAGCAGGTCGAAATTGGCAGCCTGGCTCCCATCGAGGTGGTACGCGCGCAGAGCACGGTCGCGCAAGACCAGCAACTCGTGACCCAGGCGCAGACCAATCTGCAGCTCGAGCAATTACTCATGAAAAACGCCATCACGCGGGTTCTGCGCGATCCCGTGCTGGCGGCGGCCGAGGTTCTTCCCACCTCTACGATCTCAATCCCAAGGCAAGAGCCTGTGGTTCCCACCGAAGACCTGATCAACGAGGCGTTTCAGCATCGCGCGGAACTGGTGGAATCCAGAATCGATTTGAACAGCCGCGAGTACAGCGACAAGTCGGTTCGCAGCGCGCTTCTGCCCACGTTGAATGCGTTCGCTTACTACGGCGGCGCGGGGGTTGGCGGCAGCCAAAATCCGGCTAACCTGTGCTCAACCCCTCCGACCTTCCTGCAAGAGACTTTCGGCTGCGCAAGTCCGACCGGAGGCCTGGACCCCTCGATCTTACCCGACTTTCCTTTCCCGACCACCCCCATCGCGGCTACGTGGAACCAGATGATCAATTCCACGAACCCGGACAAAGGCATCGGCTTGTCGCTGAACATCCCGATCCGCAATCGCGCCGCACAGTCGTTACAGGTTCGCTCGGCGCTCGAACTGCGGCAGGCGGAGATGCGGCTGCAGCAGATCGAAAATCAGGTAGGCATTGAAGTCCGGAACGCGCAGTATGCGGTGCAGCAGAATCGCGCCAGCGTCGACTCGGCCCAGGCCGCCGTGGAACTAGCCAAGCAATCGCTCGATGCCGAGCAGAAGAAGTATCAGTTTGGCACATCGACGGCCACGCTGGTCTTGCAGTACCAGAGCCAGTTAGCAACCGCAGAGTCTACCTTGGTGAACGCGACTGTTGCCTACGAGAAGTCCCGCACCGAACTCGGACGCGCTACGGGCACGCTGCTTGACGAGAACGGAATCAGCATCGACCAGGCGGCCACCGGCCACGTTACCCGCATGCCCAACGTTCCATACGTCGAGCCGCGAAAGGAACTGCCATCAGTAGCCGCCCCGCCCCCGCAGCAGTGGTAGAGAATTAAACGCAAGCGCACGAGTCAATCTCGTGGGCTCTCGAACCCTCCGTGCTCTCTATGGGGAAGGGCTACTCCCCGCGGTCGATCTGCGCCTTCTGCAGCTTGTCGGAATAATCCACGTACACCGACTTCCACTCGGTGTAGAACTCGATCGCGCCGATTCCGCCCTCGCGATGACCGTTGCCGGTGGCCTTGGTTCCGCCGAACGGCAAGTGCACCTCGGCGCCGATCGTCGGCGCATTGATGTAGGTGATCCCGGCATAAAGATCGCGCATCGCCGCAAACGCCTTGTTGACATCTTTCGTATAGATGGATGACGACAACCCATACTCGATTCCATTGGCGATCTCGACCGCGTCCTCGAGATCGTCGCAGGCCAGGATCGAGACAACCGGGCCAAAGATTTCCTCCTGAGCGATGCGCATCTTCGGTTCAACGTCGGTGAACACCGTCGGCTGCATGAACCAGCCATACTTGTAGTCGCCCTGATCGAGCCGGTCGCCGCCGCAGAGCATCCGCGCGCCTTCGTTCTTGCCGATCTCGACATACTTCAGGTCGGTCTCCAGCTGCTTTTCATTGATCGCCGGTCCCATTTCGACCGTCTCGTCAAGTCCGTTGCCGACTTTCAATTTCTTGGCGCGCTCGACGTAGCGCCCCACAAACTCGCGATGCACGCCTTTCTGCACGATGATGCGGCTGGTTGCCGTGCAGCGCTGGCCGGTCGTGCCAAATCCGCCCCACAGGCCGCCTTCGATCGCGAGATCAAGATTCGCATCATCGAGCACGATCATGGGATTTTTTCCGCCCAATTCGAGCGAGCAGTGCTTGAAGCTCTTTGCCGCGATTCCGCCGACGATCCGCCCAACCTCCGACGATCCCGTCAACGAAATCGCGCGCACGTCGGCGTGCTCGGCGATGGGCGTACCGACCGATGATCCGAATCCGCTGACCACGTTGATCACGCCTTTGGGCAGACCGGCGTCCGTCAGCGCCCGAACCAGATTGAATGTCGACAGCGGCGTATCCTGTGCCGGTTTGATCACGCATGTATTTCCGCAGACCACCGCGGGGAGCAATTTCCACGACGAAATCGCCATAGGAAAATTCCACGGCGTGATCATGCCGCAGATGCCCACCGGTTGGCGCACTGCCATGGCAAATTTATTGGGAAGTTCCGAGGGCACGGTGGGGCCGAACAGGCGACGTCCTTCGCCCGCCATGTAGTAGGCGCAGTCGATCGCTTCCTGCACGTCGCCGCGCGTTTCGGCCAGCACCTTGCCCATCTCGCGCGTCATCTCGCGGGCATAGTCTTCTTTGCGCTCGATTAGGATTTCTGCCGCGCGAAACACCATCTCCGCCCGCCGCGGCGCCGGAACCAGCCGCCATTTCGCGAATGCGCGCTTTGCAGCGTCGACAGCGGCATTGACGTCTTCTTTGTTCGATTTCTGAAAGATTCCGACCAGATCGCGCGAGTCGGCGGGATTGCGGTTCTCGAACGTCTCCCCGCTCGAGGACTCGACCCACTCGCCATCGATGAAATTCTTGAAGACCTTTGTCTGCGTATCACTGGTCTGCGCCGGCCGGGACAGAGTATCGGTGGCCATGATGTCTCCTTCGGGAAGCATAGGTCGATGCTACAACCGGGGCGGAACCAGCGGCAAGGCTCGAGCCTCACCCGACGTCGATGAGGCGATGAGCCAACGCAATGCCCTCAGAACTCTGCTGCATCTTAAAGCTGGACAGTTCGCGGCGCCGGGAACCGACAGGACAAGAGTTTTAAAGTCGGTTCAGCGAGCCATCTCTGCGAGAATCGCTCTTGCCTGCGCGGCCGGATCGGACGCTTGCGTGATGGGCCTCCCGACCACAATGCGGCTGACTCCGGCGGCAATTGCGTCGGCCGGAGTCACGACGCGAACCTGATCCCCCACGCTACTTCCTGCCGGCCGCACGCCGGGAGTGACAATGGGGAATTCGTATCCTAGTTTTGCTCGAACTGCAGGAGCTTCGCGGGCGGAAGTCACGATCCCACGACATCCGTTCTCAAGCGCAAGGGAGGCGAGGCGAACCACGTTCTCTTCGAGAGGTCCGCGAACGCCAGTCTTTTCCATATCGTGCTCGTCGAGGCTGGTCAGGACCGTAACGCCCAGCACCATTAGCTGTGGATCGGTCTTCGCCGCTTCGGCCGCTGCTCGCAGCATCTTTTCGCTTCCCGCGGCATGCACCGTCAGCATGCTCACGCCGAGCCGTGCGGCTTCGGCGACGGCAGCTCCGACCGTGTTGGGGATGTCATGGTATTTGAGATCCAAGAACACGCGGCGGCCGGAAGCCACCAGATCGTGCACCACTCGCGGCCCTTCGGCGGTATAAAGCTGCATGCCGACCTTGTAGCTCAGAGCGGCGTCTCCCACCGCCGCGACGATTCGCTGGGCCGCGGCGGCGCTGGAGACATCAAGAGCTACGATGAGCCGCTCGCGCGGATCCTCTAGGCGAATCTCACTTTCCGGGATGCGGTTGGGCAGAGTGGCTTGCATCCCAGCCAGTCTAACCGGTTTTTAGGGGAGTTGCACGACGGGGGGATGGTTGACGGCAACAGTCTCATACGACTGTTTTGCCGTCGGAGTCTGGATCAGGTCCAGACGCACACGCTGCAGACCCTTATGGCGGAATTGCAGCGCCTGGGCCGCTCCGTAAGAAACGTCGATGATGCGTCCGGGAACGATCGGTCCGCGGTCGTTGACGCGCACCACCACGCTGCGCCCGTTATGCAGGTTCGTGACCTTGACATAGCTACCCAAGGGCAGCGTCAGGTGGGCCGCAGTCATGTCGTACATGTCATACGGCTCGCCGCTGGCGGTTGGCTTTCCTTCAAAATCCTGGCCATACCACGAAGCGGTTCCTACCTGATACGGTTTCTGCTTCCCGGCCTGCTTTCGGCTTTGGGTTCTGGTCTGAACTGAACTAATCGGCGCTGGTGTCGCCTCCGAGATGTTCGGTCCCTGAGCCGCTCCCAGGCTGGCGAACATAAAGCCGAGCGCCAGTCCATGAGCTATACGTCTTCGCATTCAGTTCTCCTCGCATACTCAAAAGTGTCCTAGCCTAGGTTCGGTAAACTCACTGCAGTTTTGTCATGCTATCGGCGGGCCAAACGGCGTGTCAAGGCCGCTTCGTGGGGTATTCGATGACCGACTAGTTATCGAATTCAAACGTAACCTGTTTCGAATCTATGAAGATGCGAGGAACAGCTTTTATTTCTTGAAGGTTATGTATTTATAAAATAGTAAATAGCCCGGAAGAGAGAGGCGGGTAGAATTTACAACTCGCATGGAATCAACGACTTGGTAAAAATTAGCGTGTAAAACACGCAGAATCAATTATTTACGAGGATCGCTTCGGACAGGGCAGCAAAGTTTTTTTCTTTCTGGCTGATTTCAAAAGTAACTTTCTCTCAAGCCAATCTCCACAGACTGAGGCCAGGAAACGCAGTACTATAGTTCCCGCGGAGCAACCGAAAAAGCACCGAAATACGGAAGGTCATGGCCGAAAAACCACTTGTTGTCCTAACCATTGCGGGGTTCGATCCCTCCTCCGGAGCTGGGATCACCGCCGACATCAAGACCATCGCAGCCCATGGATGCTATGGTGTGGCGTGCATCACAGCCCTAACCGTTCAGTCCACCAATGGAGTAAAACGGGTCGAGAACGTCGATCCGACATTGATCAGCGAAACCTTGGCAGAGCTGACCCCGGACATAGAGATCGCCGCCGTTCACATTGGTATGCTGGGCTCCGCCAAGGTGGTGAAGGCCGTTGCTGACTTTCTAGTGCGACGCTCTGCTTCGGGCAAGACTTCAAGTATCAATTCC
>JASHRE010000221.1 GCA_030037515.1 Candidatus Sulfotelmatobacter sp. | reverse complement strand
TTTCGAGCGCAGCGCCGACGAGCCCGAAAGTCAAGCATTTCCATACGATGTGATTTGGGTACAGTAAGAAAGTCAGGCCCAACAATAGCAGAATGGAGGGTGAGCACTGTAAGAGCATCGCTGCGTGTTCACTCGCACTCACAAGGATGGTGCGCCATCATTCATGCATCATGATGATGCACACATAGGGAGCTTGCTGCCGTGACGAAAAGAACTCGAAGAAAGGTTTTCAGAGTTGGAGCGGTTGTCGCTGGCATACTAATACTCGCATTGCGTTGTATGGCTCAGCAACTGACCAACGACGAGTTGTCCGTGACGGTCAACTCGCAGGACGGATCATACCAATTGTCTTTGCGTGACGGTCAGCCCGTGCTCCGGTCCCGCGTGGCAGCGCAGGTCGACCACCGGTGGCTTCGCTCAAGCGACTACCCGCGGCACCAGACTTCGGACTCTACCTTCGAGGACGACCTCGGCTCCGGCCGAGAGGTGACAGTCACTTGCAGCGGGCTCGACAGTAAACCTGATCTTGTTTACATACTACAGCTCTACAAACAGCGCCCTTACGGCACCGTGCAAGTGAAGGTGCAAAACAGGGCGGGAAAAGACGTAACTGTGCAAGCCATTCGGAGCGTAGAGGCCATCGGTGACCCGATCGTCAATCTCGGTGGCGATGAATCCGCCAACCGGGTTCTCTCCGACAGTTTCAGCGAAGACTGGCCGGATCTGAGGCTTTACGATCTCGGGGAAGTGCCTGGCGGGATGTATCGCGGTGCCGGGAGCCAACTCATTTACAACCGGGAGAGTAAGCAAAGTTTATTTTTTGGCGCGCTGACCTCAAACCGATTTCTGACCCTGCTGCACCTGAAAGCTCAGGGCATGGGAGCAAAAGCCAAGATCGCGTCCTATACCGTTGAATCTACCGGAACCACAGAAATCCAGAGGGATTTCGATCTGAAAAACTCTCCCGCCGACGACCAGGTTGAATTGAGCCTTCCCCTGAAACCCCGGGAAGACATGGTTTCAGAACGAGTGATGTTCGAGACGGGACCGGATTACCACGATCAACTGCTGGCCTACGGTGATGCGGTTCGTCGAGTGTGCCATGCGCGCGTGTCTCGCGAGACTCCCATAGGTTGGTGGAGCTGGACCGTCTACTATGGCGCCATCAACGAGGGCGAAGTTCTATCCAACGGCGACTGGCAAGCCGAACATCTGAAGTCATTGGGTTACAGATATTTCCAAATTGATGAAGGCTATCAGTATGCTCGCGGCGAATTTGCAACTCCGAATGCGACACAATTTCCCGATGGCATGCGGTATGTCGGGCACTACCTTATCGGAAAGGGGCTGACATTCGGCGTATGGACGGCGCCGTTTGAGGTCACAAGCCGGGCGTGGGTCTATGAGCACCACCAAGATTGGCTGGTGCACAACGCCAAGGGAGACCCCATCCCCATTGGCGACGTCTGGAACCAGAAGACGGATGTGCTTTACGCGCTGGACACAACCCACCCCGGAGCGCAGGCGTATATGCGAGACACTTATAGAACGCTCGTCCGGGAATGGGGCGTCCGGTTCATCAAACTCGACTTCATGGATACTACTGCAATCGAGGGATACCATTTCCGTCCCAACACTACCGCCCTCGAAGCCCAACGGATTGGCCTACAGGTAATCCGCGACGCTGTGGGCGACGATGTGATCCTGGATAAGGACGGAAGTCCCATGCTCAATCCAGTGGGGCTGGTGGATACTGGCCGGATTTCCGCGGATACGGGCCACAGTTTTGAAAGGACTAAGAATGCTGCTTCTGGCGTCGCTGCCCGCTTCTACATGCAGCATAATTTCTTCGTCAACGATCCAGACGCCTTCAACGTTACCGCAACGCATCTGATGGAGCATGCCCATGAGCGGTCTTCGATCTCGCTCGGCGCGGCCGAGGCGTCGATCGCGCTCTCAGCAATATCCGGCGGCATGTATGAGATTGGTGACGACATGTTGGTGCTGGGCGCAGAAAAGGACCGGCTGGCGCTGGTTGAAAACCGAGAATTACTGAACATGGCCAAAGTCGGCCGAGCTGCCACGCCAGTAGATCTGATGACCTACGAGCCGGAGGATGGACAGCCCAGTATTTTCTTACTCCAGGAAGATCAACGACAGGCCATCCTCGCCGTCTTTAATTGGACGAACACGGCGCGTTCGCACGCGCTACGACTAACGGACCTTGGTCTACCCGCCGGCCACACCTTTGCCGCGACGGATGTGCTGAACCGGAATGAGATGGTTACGCTCGAGGGTGGCGCATTACGGCTCGAAAACCAGCTGCCCGAGTCGGTGAGGATGATCAAGTTGATCGACACCAGTGTTGCCGCGGCTGCCCCAGCCGTGACGGCACGGGTTGCCGCAGGGGCAAATACCGGCGAGACGATCACTGTTTCGGCGACGGCCGAGGCTGACGGCGTGCCCGCGATTGGTTATCACTGGGACTTCGGCGACGGTACGAGCGCGGATAGCCCCAAGGCATCTCATGCCTATACCACCGCAGGGGAGTTCGCGATTCACCTCACAGTAGACGGAGTAGACGGAGTACCAGCCCAGGAGAATTTCTCCGTCAAGGTGACCGGCCTTCTAAAAGCGCACTCTAGCCTTACCGACAATCGACGCTTCGTAGAGCCAACCGACCGCTGAGCTTATGGAGGCTGCCACGTCCGCCACGTCTTCTTGTGGTTGCGTCAGAGTCCGGGAATCCAGCGGATGGCATTGCTGCGAAATATCTTCTGAAGCGCAGCCTGGGGAAGGTTCAATCCGCGCACCTGTCGGCCTCCCGCGGTAAGCGTATCGCTGGTCGCAAGAAATTTCCAGTCACGCGCGTAGGTGGATTGCCATTCGGTCAATGCGTGCGGAATGTTGGCGTCTGGGTGCAAATCGAGATCGGTGCCGTATAGGATGCGGTCTTGATACTTGATAAGAAATGCGCTCACCTTTTCCGGGGGCATCAGCATGAGGTATTCCATTCTCGCTGCTGTGTCGATTGCGAAATTTGGATATTCATCCAGATGGCGGGCGATGTTGCCGAGATCCCGCTCCATGCCGCCTAGATGAACACCCACCATGGGCAGTTTAGGATTTTGAGCGAGCACATGATCACGCGCGTCGAGGATCTTCTGCTTCAAAGGGAACCCAGGCCTGTTGGCGACGTACCATTGCGGATTTTCCTGATAGTAGGACCATGAAGGGTCCGCCGCATCGGGCGGCCCCCAAGCCACGTCAGGCTCAGCCTGGTGCGTCATGAGCGTCTTCCCGTGGGCGGCGATGTCTTTGTAGATCGGCTCAAACTTCGGGTCATCCGCCATGACGTATTTCCCGCTGCCGTCCTTGATTTCCATTCCGACGTTCTTCCAGACCTTGACCGCCAGGGCTCCATGTGCGAAATCGCGATCGAGTTGCCTAATGGCGTCGGCAGCGAATGAGGCATTATCAAACTTGTAGGGATCGAAGGTCGTACACAGGGCAAAGTGGCCACCACCGGATCGCACCAGCTCCAATCCGTTATCGATCTGCGGCTGCAACTGCCTGCGATTGGGGTTCGTGTCGTCGATTACAAGAATGTCCAGCAGTTTCAGGTTTAGGCGTTCAAGCATCTTCTGAAATGCGGGATCGGTCCTGAAGACATGAACGTGTACATCGATGGGGTGGATCGCAGCAAATGCAGAGAGAGCCCCCTCGTCATCGGCTAGTTTCGCCGGAGCAGATGCGGAAGTGGGCGCTGGGGTGGCGGGCAGGGCGAGGCAGAGAGTTATGATGGTTTGAGCGATAGTTCGCGCCGAACGAGTCATCCGAAACTCCCTCCATTGACGGCAGAACCGCTTTGTCGCCCTTTTCTCCGCCTGCAGGCCGGGGAATCCGCCGCTGCGGCAAAGAAGCTAAAAAGCCCGAGTCAAGGCTCGACCGCGCGGCGAGTTGGTTTCAGAAATAGAACTTCAAGCCAAATTGAATAAACCGGGGATCGTGTGCAGCCTGAGCGAAACCGAAGGCGCAGTTTGAATTCGAGTTGCCGTTGGTGCAGCCGGTCTCCGCCGCTGTTTCATCCAGCCCGTGCTCGGTAGCGATATTTGTATCGCTGAAGTTACCTGGATTGCTGAACTCCGGATCGTAGTGATTGAAGGCATTGAAGAACTCTGCCCGGAATTCGAGGCGCTTTTCTTCGCTGATGGGGAAAATCTTAAACAAAGAAATATCCCAGTTCTGCACGCCTGGCCCCTGAATGATGTTTCGGCCTGCGTCGCCGAACGAACCGATGATTGTGTTCGTCGCAAAGGCACAGGTGTTGAACAGCGTTCCCTGTACACACGGGTGCCCGTTTGAATTTCCCACCACGTTGGGCCGCGACGCACTAGCAACCTCGCCGCCACCATCTGACGTGGAGAGGTTGGTGGAAATGTCGGTGGGCGTATACCAATTTCCTGTGGTTGCAAGCGTGATGCCTGCAACCTGCCAATTGCCGATGATCTGGTTCCATACGCCAGAAGCATTTCCCCCCAGCGCCTTGTTTTTTCCGAGGGGCAGATCGTAGGCGTAGCTCAAGACGAATCGTTGACGAACGTCGAAATCCGCATTCCCGTATTCCAGCAGGGGATCGTTTTGGAGGCGAAAGTCTCCCTGATTCTGCGATCCGAGGCTGGCGCTGGAAGCGTCATCGAGAGCATGGCTCCAGGTATAAGCAAGCTGGAATTGCAATCCGTGGGTCGGGCGTTTCTCGAAACGAACCTGCAAAGAGTTGTAGTTGGAAACGTCGTTCGAGCGAAATGTTGCGATCGAGGTGTCAAACACAGGATCGCAGTCATCGGTGAGGCTCAAGTCGCAGGTAGAGCCGGGAGGAGCGCCAGGAGTTACTGCGTGAGCGGGTCTCCGCTCGGCAGTTGGGCAACTCAGCAAGCCGCCGAAATTCGCCGTGCAAAGAGCAGCAAACTGCGGGAGGGTCGCGGGCGCCGCCTGGTTACCGTTATAAAACCCATAGAGTCTCTGACCATGCGAGCCGGCGTAGGAAACATCCAGTACCGTTTGGGCCGGCATTTGGTATTGCACGCCGAAGTGCCACTGCTGGGTAAAGGGGATCCGCAGATTGGGCTGAATGGAATAGAGTTCTGGAGCGTTGGGGTTGGAGAGCGCGTTCGAGGGGAATCCATTGGCCAACGTGTTCGACCCGTTGATATTGAGGGAAGCAACCGAGCAATTGAGCGCATTCCCGGCAGGGACGGCCGGATCGGAAGCCAGATTCCCACACGGCGTCGAATATGCCTCGGAGGAGAAGAACGGCGGATTGAACCCGGGACTGGGATTGGAGTAGGGCCCATTCTCCTGCCCGCCGTAGAAAATGCCGTAGCCGCTGCGCACTACGAGTTTGTCCATGGCCTGGAAGGCGAAGCCGAAACGCGGCGCGAAATTTTCCAGGTCGGGACTAATTAGCCCGCGCGAGCCGTGGACGATCGGGATGCTGGCCGCGAGCGTGGGCGTGAGTTGTTCATTCTGTCCGGTGGGAACAAGCAGAGAATTGGGGCCAAAAACGAAGGTCCCCTCCTCATTGTTGTGCTCTTTGACCGTGCTGAAGACTTCGTAGCGCAGGCCAAGATTTAGGGTCAGGCGGTCGGTTGCCTTCCAGTCGTCTTGTGTGAAACCCGCGTAGATTTGCCGGCGATAGTCGATGTTATGCAGGCTCGTAATTACGCCACCATCGGCAACGCCCAGCAACATGGTTGCGAAAGAGCTGCCGCCGGTTCCCGGTGCCGCGGGGTTGTCGGTGAAATCGTTGCCGAAGGTCAGACCACCGCGCGACGCGGCCGGCTGGAAGATCGTGAACTGTTCGATACGCACTTCGGTGCCGAACTTCAGCGAGTGACGTCCTTTGGTCCAAGTAAGGTTGTCCGTGAAAACGAAGCTGTTCTGCTTCTCAATCGAGGGCAGGTATTCGGAGCTTCCAATTCCAGCGGTGCCGTCGGCGAAGGTGATATTTGGCAAGCCGCCGTTGTTCGGGCTAAAGGGAACACCGGGAAAGTTCAGTTGAGCAGCGAGATCCTCGTTGGAGTTGAGCTGAAAGCGGTGCGCATTGATGCGGTTGTAACCGAATCGGAATTCATTGATCACAGTGGGTTTGAAGATGTGAACCTCACTCAAAGCCAGGCTGCGGTAAGAATCGTCCTCAACACCGTCGAAGAACCCTCCGCCATCCAGTTCATTGTTGAAAGGCGGAGGAATGAAACTGGGTTGGTTTTCGTAACTGAATCGGCCGAAAGCGTTGTCCTTGTCGCTGATTTTGTGATCGATGCGGACATCGAAGTTGTTGCGGGTTTCCTGCCGCTCCGGATCCGAAAGAAAGTTGTTGCCTCCATTGTCGGCAGTGGGGGTGGCATTTGGAACCGGCCAAAATGCGGACAGGCGGGCTGCGAGTGGATCAATCTGATTGGCGGGAAATATGTTGGTCGGAAGGCCGGTGCTGCTGTTATAGCCTCCGATAGGGATACCGCAAAAACCGGTAGGACTCGAAGCCGAGGCCTGGGTAAGACGCGTGTTGAAGATTTCGCCGGCATAAGTGGGACGCCCATTACAGTCATCGACGCCGGTCGGACTAGCGGTGTCGAGGAAGCTGGAGAAATTCCCCGTAATCATCGTCGGTGTTGGAATCAACTCCAAAAAGGGAGTTGCCTGCCGGATCCGCAATCCCTCGTAGTCGCCAAAAAAGAAGGTGCGATTCTTACTGATCGGTCCGCCCAACGTGGCGCCGAACTGATTCTGCTTGTAAGGCTGACGGATGGTGTCAAACGCGTTGCGCGCATCGAGTTTATCATTTCTCAGGAACTCGTACAGGTCGCCGTGGAAGCCGTTCGTTCCCGACTTGATCGCTGCATTCAGAATCGCTCCGTTTCCTCGTCCGAACTCCGCACTATAAGAGTTGGTTTGCACTTTGAACTCGGCAATGGCGTCCACCGAAGGCTGGATGACAAAAGCGGTCTCATTCAGCAAATCGGCCAAGTTTGAGTTGTTATCAATTCCATCCAGCAGAAAGTTGTTCTGTTCCGATCGCGCTCCACCTGCGCTGAATCCGTAACTGGCGTTAATACGGGAACCGGGTTCGGCGGGAGCTACCCCCGCGCTCAGTTGTGCCAATTGCGCAAAGTTTCGGCCGTTCAGTGGAAGAGTCGTGGCCGTCTGGCCGTTCACCACATCCCCCAATTCGGAAGTTTCCGTCTGCAGCTGTGGCCCCTCGGATGTGATCGTCACGACTTCAGATATGCTGCCCACCTGCAGCGTAATGTCGACCTCCGGATGCTCCTGAATGTTCACCGCGACCGGTCCCACGACCGTTCTCCTAAAGCCTGCTTTCTCGGCGGTGATGCTGTAGCGTCCAATTTTGAGCGGACTGGCAACGTACTCTCCTTGCGTGCCAGTGGTGACAACCATCTCGGTGCCACGATCAACATCCTTAACGCTGATCTTGGCATTTGGAACTACGGCGCCAGCGGAATCACGCACAATTCCTGCGACCCCACCGCTGTCTTTCTGCCCAACTGCGACGGGCACGGCCACGGCGACCAGCAAAGCAAGGACAAATGACGAGCTCCGACAAGTTCTTTTCATGGTGAGCCGCCTCCACATGTTCCTCCCGGAACTTGCGATCTGTTTCTTTTTGTTTACTGGGCTTTCGTTTCAGTTTCGGT
>JASHRE010000220.1 GCA_030037515.1 Candidatus Sulfotelmatobacter sp. | reverse complement strand
ATCACCAACGACGCGACGAACATCGCCCAGCAGGCGCACAGCGACACGCACGGCCAGTATTTCGTCGTCGGCCTGCGTCCCGCTGTGTACACGATCAGGGCTGAGAGCAAGGGCTTCGAGATCAACGAGAAGAAGAATATTGTCTTGCAAGTTGACCAGCAGACGACGGTGGATTTCGTGCTGCACCCGCTGGGGGTGACCGAGAAGATGGAGGTCACAACCACGGCTCCATTGCTGGACACGGAGAGTGCGACCCTGGGGACAGACATCAGCAATGAATACGTGAAAGAACTGCCGCTCATGAACCGCGATTTCTTCGGGCTGACGTTCCTGGCCGCGGGCGTGACGGAAGTGGCAGGGTCGGGAACGCAGGATAACTATCCGGAGGGAACGAATTTCGTTTCCAATGGGCAGCGCAACGCGACGGCCGACATACAGTTGGACGGCACATTGTTGAGTGCGCCGGAGCAAGGCGAGGGAGGGAACTCGAATGTCTATTACGAACCCCTCATCGAGAGCCTG
The DNA here is from genome assembly GCA_030037515.1 of Candidatus Sulfotelmatobacter sp. Taxonomy (GTDB): domain Bacteria; phylum Acidobacteriota; class Terriglobia; order Terriglobales; family Acidobacteriaceae; genus Sulfotelmatobacter. Next base: position 6,865 of record JASHRE010000220.1, on the reverse strand, counting down.
CAAGAAGTGAAAGTGCAGAACAACAGCTTTTCCGCCGAGTTCGGCAACAATGGCGGCACGGTCGTGAACATGGCGATGAAAAGCGGAACAAACAATTTCCACGGCAGCGCCTGGTACTTTCTGCAGCGGCCGCAGATGGACGCGCGCGACTTCTTCAATCCCGCCTATCTTGTGGGTAGTACCGTGTTCAATCCCAAACCTGATAGCAAGCGCGACCAAGGCGGATTTACGCTGGGCGGCCCGATTTTGAAGAACCGCACGTTCTTTTTTGTTGACTTCGAGAAGGTTCGGAGCGCGCTGGCACAAAGCGGGCTCGTCACAGTACCAACTCTTGCGGAGCGGACCGGAGACTTCTCGGGACTTACCAACAACATTTACGACCCGAATGTAAATTGCGGAACTTCGACGAACGTGATGCGGCCGCAGGTTGGCTTTAACTGTAGCGGGCAGCAGATCGGCCCGGTCAATGTAATTCCGGCAAACGAGATCAATCCCATCGGTTTAGCGGTCCTCAATCTTTACCCGAAACCGAGCAACGGCGACGAATTCGACAATTACAACTACACGACCATAGCCAATGCGCCGGACTACCAGTTCGACATCAAAATCGATCACCAAGTCAACGACAGGCATCGGATCAGTGGCCGCTACAGCCGCGATTGGAGCAACTACACCACCGGGCTCACCCTCGGCGACGGATTCGATAACGACGGAATCGGGAGTGGTGTGCAGGTGGCGCAAAACGGCTCGCTCGAATACACCTGGACGATCAACCCGCGGGCTATCTGGACGAGCCACCTGGGCATCGACCGGGTGTATGAACTGTCGATACCGAGTATCCCCACGATCTCGAGTTTCAATGCTTCACTGCCCAGCGGGACTCAGGGGCTACCGGCAGTGTTCGAACAGGCTAACGGGATCGACAAGATGCCGACGTTTCTGATGCAGGGAAACTTGCCGTGGACTGATTTATACGATCAGTGCTGCATCAACACGTTGTTTGGCCATACGCTGGTGAACTACTCGTCGCAGCTGGTGATCTCGAAAGCATCGCATTTGATCAAGATCGGCGGGGAGCAGAGAATTTTCTACAATAATTTCTGGCAGCCGAATTACCCGACTGGGTTTTTGACTTTTACGGACGACGTCACATCCCCGACTCCCAACAGCAACTATGACGCAAATGGAAATACCTCGGGTAACCCCCTTGCCAGCCTGGCCTTTGGTTACGCCGACAATGTCAACGCCAGCAGTCAGCTCGTGGTCACGCCATCGGTGGCGAATCGGTCGATGGAAACCGGGTTTTATGTTCAGGACGACTGGAAGGTGAGCCCAAAACTCACGCTCAATCTGGGCTTGCGATATCAATGGAGCTCGCCCTACACAGATCGACACAACCAGCTCGAATTCAGCAATTTCACCGCCGACAGCGGCGTGAATATTCCGTTGACGTCCGTTCCAGCCGGTGCGCCGGCGGGCACGCTTGGCACGCAGGCGACACTCCAGTCGGTTGGTTTGAATTATCCTTCGTCGCAGGAACTACTGGGCACGACGCAGTTCGCCACTTCGAGCATGAGGACCGTCCCGACTTACTGGAAAGACGTTGGACCTCGACTCGGCTTTTCTTACCAGCTGGCTTCACAGACAGTGGTACGCGGTGGTGCGGGAATTTATTTCGGGATGAGCCCGGCCACGAACTTCCAGTATCCCGGGTCTGCATTCCGCAAGACGGCAAACCTGTTTTTTACAAATGACGACTTCGCAACACAATATGCAACGCTGGAGAATCCCTTTCCCGCCGGGTTTACCGGTCCGCAGGGAACAGAGTACGGACAGTTTGCGAACTGGGGATATCAGAACCCGAACGATCTGGGCACGACGGCTGCTCGCGACGCCAACATCTACATGTGGAATCTGGGAATCGAGCGGCTGCTGCCCAGCCAGATTGTGCTAGGCGTAGACTACTCGGCTAATCGCAGCACGCATCTGCCCTGGTCCGGGACCAATAATCGCGACTTCATTCCCTCGGCGCTGTTGGCGCAGATTTCAGCTGCGGTGACGCCGACGGATCCGACCTGCCAGCAGGACAGCTGCGTGAGCAATTTTCTCCAGACGCTCGTGGGCAATCCATTTTACGCGATGTTCAACACACCTTGTACGCCTTCGGCGTTGAATCCCTGTTTCAACGAGCCCAATTCGAACTACGGTGATTCCACACTGCCTTTGGGGTACTTGCTCTCCACGTATCCGCAATTCGCGGGCGACTTTGAAGGATTGATGATCGAGGAAGCCAGTTCCTGGTACAACGCCATGCAGATTCGGTTCCAGAAGCGCACCACACACCACATCAGCTTCGAGGGCAGCTACACCATCTCGAAGTTCACGGACGATTCTTCGGCGGGACGAAACAACTGGGTGGGGGCGCTGGGCCTAGCACTGCCGCAACAACTGGACCGGCTGTCTGCGGAATATAGCATCAGCGCGAATGACACGCCGCAGCGGCTCGCAGCCGCCGTGGTTGTCGATCTGCCGGTCGGCCGTCAGCAATGGATCGGCGGCGACATGAACCGCGTGCTTGACGGGTTCATCGGGGGATGGTCGATCTCGACTCTGCTCACCGAGCAATCCGGGCAGCCCATGGCGATCGGCATGGCGACCGCGCGGCTGTATAGCGGCAACCAGCGTCCTAATGTTGTCTGTCCTCAACTGAAGACCGGGATCAGCATGCACACGGTGGCCTTGAATTGGGAAAACGTGGGAAACCAGACGAACCCGCCCGCCTTCCTCAACGCAAACTGCTTCGCGGACCCGGGCGACGAGAATCCCGGCAACGCTCCTCGCTATTTTTCCGGCCTGCGCGTCGATGGCATTCACAACGCGGATCTGAATCTTTACAAATCTTTTGTGCCCAAGGAAGGCACGCGGATCGAAGTGCGCGCAGAGATGTTTAACGTCACCAATCATCCCCGCTTCGGACAGCCGAATTCGGCCGTCGGCAGTTTGGCTTCGGCAAATCCATTTTTTGGAACCATCACCAGCGACGCGCCAGGAGAGACGCCGCGCTTCTTCCAGTTTGGACTTCGGTTTGAATTCTGACGCGGAGAATCTGAGATCCGGTCACCACACATATGAATAATCGAAACGCTTTTTTCTCCTTGGTGCTGTTGGGAGCGTGCGGAATTGTGCTGCTCGGGCAAAGTGCCCCGCCTTCATATCCTGCAGGACAGGACTGGACGAATTATGTCCGCATCGGGGCGTACGGACTGCGGAGTGGCGACGCAGTGGAGATCGTGCGCAGGGCGCAGGCCAGCGACGTGTTCGGCATTGAGGTCGACAATGATATTGAAGGGCGATATGAGAGCTTCGTTCATCCGGAAGAAAAGCTACGGGCAATTCGCGCCGTCGCGGAGGAGGCGCATAAAGCGGGCAATCGTGCGTTTGTCTACATTGCCGGAACGGAATGCATCACGGCGCATGCCGATCAGACGCCGCACACGCTGGCGAAAGAGCATCCCGACTGGCTGCAGCGAGACATTCATGGCAAACCCGCAATTTTCGGCGGAGGCACCGCGTTTTGGATCCGAGCGGGCGATGAAGATGTTTGGGTGAGTCCGTACGCGCCGGAATGGCGAAAGATTTACATGGAACATGTGCGCCAGATCGCGGCGACGGGAATCGATGGAATCTACATCGATATTCCGTACTGGATGACGCACTTCGAGGGATGGGAGAACACGTGGGCGAGTTTCGACAATTACACGGTCGCGGCCTTCAAAAACAAGACTGGTCTGGAGGCGAAGCACGATTTGAAACTGGGGGACTTTTCCGATCCGGCGTTTCGCAAGTGGGTCGAGTTCCGGATTCAGACGTTCACGGATTTTCTGGCCGAGATCGCGGGGAACGCGAAAGGTATAAATCCGAAGATCAAGATCATTCCCGAGATCTATCCGGGAATTGAATCGGAAGCGGTGCGGGTGGGAGCGGACGTGTACAGCCTATATCCGGTTGTGGACGCGATCGCGCACGAATACGAGTTTGGCGAGGGCGATCACATGGCGTCGGAGCGAACGCAGCTGGATTGGTTTCGATACCAAGTGGGAATGCATTCGTTTCGCGCGTTTGCGCAAGGGCCCGCGAGTGAGGACAAGCCGACTTGGATTCTGAATTATTCCTGGGACGGCGACAAGAAAGTCGATGTAGCCGAAGCCATGATGAACCTGGCCATGTCGCAAGTGATGGCGGGAGCGAACTTCTGGGATGCTCCCGGGCATTCGATGGCGGGATCGAACGATCTGCCGACGCGAAAGAAAATCTTCACCTGGATTGCGGCGCAAGAAAAAACGTTTTACTTGCCGCGATCGCCGATTGATCCGATCGGAGTTTATTTTTCGCCGCAAACCCGGGATTTTCATGCTAACGAATTTATTGCCTCCTATCGCGGTATTTTGATTCTGCTGATGCAGAAGCACCTGGAATTTCAAGTTGTCACGCCGCGAAGTCTGGCGGATTTTCGTGGGCAGACGCTGGTGTTGCCGGACGTGCGGGAGCTAAGCACCGATGAAAAAAGCCAGCTGCAGGCTTTCGTTCGTGAAGGCAGGAAGCTGGTCATCTCGGGCGCTGACGCGACAGGAATCTCAGATGCGCCGAATGTCGCGCGGTTTGCTGAGGATCCCGGAAAGATCTACGAGGCCGGCCTACAGAAGGATTTCGAGCATGTATCGCCGGATTCGGAGCAGGCATTTCTTGACAGTCTTCTGGGCTCGAGTCGAGTGAAGATCAAGGCCGGACCGCATGTGGCGACTTCGATTGCGCGAACATCCGATGGACGTATTAACGTGTTCTTCGCGAATTTTGCGGGACTGATCGGGGGATCGAATCCGGTGCAGACGCCGCAAACGGGAATCGAAGTGAGTGTCGTGTCAAAATCCGATGGCAAGGGATATTTCCTGCCCTTTCTTGGAGATGTTGAGCCGGTCGAGGGAGTTCCTCAGGGAAGCTCGGTGAAGTTCACGCTGCCGGAGATCACGAAGGGCGCGGTATTTTGGGTTGAACAGCAGTAGCCAGAAAGTGACCCGGGGAGCGAGCCGGCGGCACCCTCCTTCTCCGCTGCCAAGGCCAATCGCGGGCGCTAAGTGCTGCGCCTTCTCGGAGACACACCGGCACCCCGGTAAACTCGTGCCCTGCCCAGATCACGGTGGAGAGAACTCGCGGTATCGCGACTGAGCGAAAGCCGAGCACCTTGGTTCATGGACCGCTCTCCCAATTCTTACCGCGAGACACCGCTTCCTGCCATCGGTCGCGCAGAGACTTGGCCCGTGATACCGGCATATTCGGCTCGAAGCGGCGGGTCGTGACAGGTCGATCGAGTTCCCGAGGCCACAGTCCGACCGCGAGCGCGGCCAGATGGGCTGCGCCGAGCGCCGTCGTTTCGGTGCTTGCCGGGCGCACGACTGGGACGCCGAGGATGTCAGCTTGAAACTGCATGAGGCTGTCGTTGGCGGCAGCGCCACCGTCGACGCGAAGTTCCTGCACGGCGTTTCCTGCATCTTTGCGCATGGCGTCGAAAAGATCGGCAACCTGATAAGCAATGCTTTCGACGGCGGCACGAGCGAGATGGCCAGCGGTGGTGCCGCGCGTGAGGCCGAAAATCGAGCCGCGAGCGTAAGAATCCCAGTGCGGCGCTCCGAGCCCCACGAACGCGGGCACAAAATAAACGCCGCCGTTGTCCGGAACAGATTTGGCGAGAGGTTCGATGTCTTCGGACTTGCGAATTAACCCCAACCCGTCGCGCAGCCACTGGACGACAGCGCCACCGACAAAAACACTGCCTTCGAGCGCGTAGTCGGTCCTGCCGGAGATCTTCCAAGCGATCGTGGTGACGAGGCGATTGCTGGAATCGACGGGGTGCGGGCCGGTGTTTTGCAGCATGAAGCAGCCGGTGCCGTACGTATTTTTCGTGAGGCCCGGATGGGTGCACTGCTGGCCGAAAAGAGCGGCCTGCTGGTCTCCGGCAATTCCGGCGATTGAAATTCCTTCCAGGCCGGGCGCGAGGACTTCGCCGAAGACGCCGCTGGATGGACGGACCTCGGGCAGAATGTTCGACGGAATGCGAAAAAGTTTGAGCAGACCAGGGTCCCATTCGCCGGCATGAATGTCGAAGAGCATGGTGCGCGAGGCGTTACTCACGTCGGTGGCGTGAACGCGGCCACTGGTAAGTTTCCAGACCAACCAGGTGTCCACGGTTCCGAATGCCAATTTCCCGCCTTCCGCCAGAGCGCGGGCGCCGGGCAGATTTTCTAGGATCCAGGAAATCTTGCTGGAAGAAAAATAGGAATCGATCAGCAGCCCGGTGCGCTGCTGAACCAGTTCCGCATGACCTTGCGCGCGGAGTTGCTCGCAATAGCCGGCGGTACGGCGATCCTGCCAGACGATCGCATTCGAGACGGGCTCGCCGGTTTCACGATTCCAGACGATCGTCGTCTCGCGCTGATTGGTAATGCCAATGGCGCTTACGTCCGCGGGACGAATTTGAGCCTTGGCCAACGCTTCGATCGCGACGGCAATCTGCGACGAGGCAATCTGTTCGGGGTTGTGCTCGACCCACCCGGGCCGGGGAAAAATCTGATCGAACTCACGTTGCGCTACGGCGCGGATTGCGCCCTGCTCGTCGAACAAAAGAGCGCGGGAACTCGTTGTGCCTTGATCGAGGGCCAAGATGTAGGGCAACTATCTCTCCTGCATTCGCGCAGCGCCTGAAGGCGCTGGGTTCCTGTGCTGCTACGCCACGCCTGAAGGCGTGTCCTGGGACGAGTCTCAGCTCTTCGAAAGTGCCTGCACGTTATCGGGCCTGTCGTCAACCTCATTC
>JASHRE010000219.1 GCA_030037515.1 Candidatus Sulfotelmatobacter sp. | reverse complement strand
TCGCACTGTCACCGGAACAGCGTCCTCCGAAATCGACGGCCATTTCGTCATCCGATCTTTCCACCATGTTTGCCGTGGGAGAAGAGGCGGAAACCAAGACTCCGGCCGAGACGACTACGGAAGTTGCTCCGGTGACCGCGCCCTTGAACCGCGTGTTGCCCCCTCTGCGGCGCGGCGACACCGTGCGTGTGGATGTGGTCGTGCGCACGAAAACGGTTGGGCATTTCTTCCCAGGTGGTACCGTGGACGCTTACGATACCTGGCTGGAACTCAAAGGAACTGACGATAAAGGCCAGACAATTTTCTGGAGCGGCATGGTCGAAGACAACGGACACGGCCCCGTCGAAAAAGGTGCGCACTTCTACCGATCGCTGCAGATCGACGCCCACGGAAATCCCATCAACAAGCGCAATGCCTGGGCCACGCGCTCGGTCGTGTATGTGCGATTGATTCCGCCGGGCGCGGCCGATACCGTCCACTATCGCATGTTCATTCCGGAAAATGCGGGGAATAGGATCACGCTGCATGCCCGGCTTTGCTATCGAAAATTCACCTGGTACGGAACTCACGAAGCCTTCGCCGGCCTCCCTGATCCTTCCAAGCCAAACGCGGTTGCGCCGGATTACGACGACCGTCCAACGTTGTTCACAGGATCGCTGCAGGGAGTTTCAGCCAAGGAAGAAAAGATTCCCGACCTGCCGATTGTGGCTCTCGCTGAAGATGAAGTGACTTTGCCCGTGGTCGAGCATCGTGCGCCGCCGCCTGCGCCGACCACCATCGCTCGCAAAGACGAATGGCAGCGCTGGAACGATTACGGTATCGGGTTGTTCCTTCAAGGAGATTTGAAGGGGGCGGCGGCCGCGTTTCAGAAAATCACCGAAGCGGATCCGAACAATCCGGATGGATGGGTGAACATTGGCCGCTGCGCCGTGCAGGAAGGCGATATGCAGCGGGCGCGGGTTGTGCTGGAAAAGGCGCTGGCCCTCAGCCCGAGTCTTGCGCGCGCGAATTTCTTCTACGCAAAAGTCTTGCGAGCCGATGGAAACTACGATGGCGCAGCGGCGCGGCTGCGCATGGTCCTGATGCAATATCCGCGCGACCGCGTCGCGTTGAATGATTTGGGCCGGATCCTCTTCCTGCAGCGCAAATACGCGGAAGCCGTCAAAGTCTTGCAATCGGTACTCGAAATCGATCCCGAGGATCTGGAGGCGCACTACAACCTCATGCTCTGTTACAGCGGCCTTGGGAATCGGCAGCTGGCCAAGGAGCATGAAGAGCGTTATCTGCGCTTCAAGGCCGATGAGGCGTCACAGACGATCACGGGCCCGTATCGCCGCCTTCACCCTCAGGACAACAACGAGCGCCAGGCGATCCATGAGCACGTCTCGGTGTCGCTGCCGATACTGACCAGCCATGTGACGACGGCGGCCCTCGGACGCCCGGCGGGCCAAAGCGGCACTGTGGTCTCTCCCGGAGCATCCAGATAAAATGTCGCTTCCAAAAACCCCAATCACCACAGAGACGCGGAGACAGGCAGGAAGATATTCCCTTCCCCCTTTTTTCTTTGCCTCTGTGTCTCTGTGGTTCGGTCTGGCTACCCTGAGCCAGGCACAGACCATCCATTTCCGTGACATCACATCTCAAGCCGGTATTCACTTCATCCACAACAACGGCGCATTCGGCAAAAAATGGTTGCCGGAGACGATGGGGCCGGGCTGCGCCTTCATCGATTACGACAACGACGGATATCCGGACATTCTTCTGATTAACGGCGAGGACTTTCCCGGGCATCCGCATGGCGGCGCCACCACGCTGAAGCTTTATCGCAACAACCACGATGGAACGTTCACGGACGTGACTCACCGCGCCGGACTGGCCGTGCCGATCTACGGTTTCGGAGTTGCCATCGGCGACTACGACAACGACGGCTTTGATGACATCTTCATTTCGGCTTTGGGCCAGAGCCATCTCTTTCACAACAACGGCAACGGCACATTTACCGACGTCACAAAATCCGCGGGGATGTGGGGGCCAACGGAATTTTCGACCGGCGCGGCGTGGGTGGATTACGATCGCGACGGCAAACTCGATCTGGTCGTCGCCAATTATGTGCAGTGGACCGAGCAGGGCGATCTTTACTGCACCATTGACGGCGCCCACAAATCATATTGCACGCCGGAGTCGTACAAAGGTGCCTCGCTGCGGCTTTGGCACAATCTCGGCAACGGCAAGTTCGAAGACGCCACCCGCCAGGCCGGCCTTGGCGATCCAACCTCGAAGAGCCTGGGGATCGCGATCGTCGACTACAACGATGATGGCTGGCCCGACATTTTGGTCGCCAACGACACACAGCCGAACAAACTTTATTTGAACAAGCGCGACGGAACGTTCGAGGACCGAGGCGTTCCGGCCGGAATCGGATTCAGTGAAGACGGCGTCGCACGCGCGGGCATGGGGGTTGACGCCGCCGACTACGATCACAGCGGCCACGCCAGCGTTCTGATCACGAACTTTGCCAATCAAATGGTTTCGCTGTATCACAACGAAGGCAACGGCTTATTTGTCGATGAAGCGCCCCAGTCCGAGATTGGCCGCGCCACGCTGGTCACCCTCGGTTTCGGGTGCTTCTTTTTCGACTACGACAACGACGGCTGGCCTGACATTTTCGTCGCCGACGGGCACATCGAGAATGAAATCGAGCGGGTGCAGAAGCGCGTGAGCTATGCCGAGCCTCCGCATCTGTTTCACAATTCGGGCGGGGGAAAATTCACCGAAGTCACAGACCAGATGGGGAGGACGTTTGCTGTGCCGAAAGTCGCGCGGGGCGCGGCTTATGGGGACATCGACAACGACGGATTCCTCGACATCCTGCTCACCACCAACGCCGGCCCGGCTTACCTGTTCCACAACGAAGGGGGAACGAATCGCAGCCTCCGCATCAAGCTGATCGGAACAAAATCGAATCGCGACGGGATTGGAGCCGTTGTTCACTTGAAAGCAGGGAACGATAAGCAATGGAAGATGCTGCGCTCCGGCTCCAGCTATTTGTCGCAGAGCGAGCTCATGCTGACGTTCGGGCTGGCCACACATCCCGCGGCGGACGAGATCGAAGTTTACTGGCCCAGTGGACAACAGGACAGGCTCTCGAATGTAAATGCTGGGCAGACGATCACGGTCCAGGAAGGGAAGGGAATCGTGAGCAGCCGCGCGTACGGTCACCTGAACGCCAAGGCGGAATACGCCAAGAAATAGGCATTGTCATGCCGGGCGTAGCCCTTGTGTTCGCGAATGCGACGGCAAGGCGGAGCCGGAGGATCTCTAGTCTTCTTTAAATGTTGGGTAAATGTTCGTGCGCGCGCGGTGTGGGCTCACATTTCCCCTGTGTTCCTGTGCGCCGCCTGTGGTTAAATTCTCTGTTCCCCATGAATCTCAAAATCTTTGGCGTCCTGTTTGCCGCCGTTCTGGCCGGACTCGGCCTGCTTGCCTCCACCTCGACCGGTGTCAAAGAAGCTGCGCGCCTCAACAATCTCGGCTGCGCGTACATGAATCAGCAGCTTTTCGAGAAAGCACTCAAATCATTTCAGCAAGCCGAAGCTGCCGATCCCAAGCTCGTCATCGCGCGCCTGAACGAAGGCATCGCGCTGCTGAATCTGCAGAAGGTCGATGAGGCGAAAGCTGCGCTCGAAGATGTGCTCAAGCAGGATCCGAAACTTCCCAACGCGTGGTACAACCTCGGCCTGCTGGCCAAGAATGCCGGCGATGCCGATAGGGCGATCAGCGCCTTCAAGCGCGTGGTTGAGATTGACGCCAACGATGCCGACACGTGGTATTTCCTGGGCACCGCCTATGTGCAGGCCAAGCAGTTTCCGCAGGCGATTGAAGCCTTCGATCACGCGCTCAAAATCAATCCCCTGCACGCCTCGGCGCAGTTCGGATTGTCGCGCGCCTATCAGCAATCTGGCGACACCA
>JASHRE010000218.1 GCA_030037515.1 Candidatus Sulfotelmatobacter sp. | reverse complement strand
CATAATTCAGGTCCGGCTGATGGCTGAAGAACCGATGCCAGTAATATTCCTTCGATATCGGATTCCAGGCCCAATTCGACATCTCGGTATCGAGAAAAATGATGCGGGTGCCGCGATATTTCGCGTCCGTATCGCTCCACACATACCAGTCGCGCTTGGGATTGTCGCGCGAGCTGCGCGATTCGAGAAACCACGGGTGCTGATCGGAAGTGTGATTCAGCACCATCTCGATGATTACCCGAATGCCGCGATCGTGAGCCACACCCAGGAAAGTCTTGAAGTCCTCAAGCGTGCCATAGCGGGAGTGAACCGAGGTGTAATCAGAGATGTCGTATCCATCATCGCGTAGCGGGGATGGGAAAAACGGCATCAGCCAGATTGCGTCGGCGCCGAGTTGCTGCACATAATCCAGTTTTTGCGTCAGTCCTTGAAAATCGCCGATGCCATCGTTGTTCGCATCGAAAAATGTGCGCACGTGGATCTGGTAAATGATCGCGTCTTTGTACCAGTCGGGTTGATTTCTCAGCGGCAATGCGTGCTTCTTTCCGCGGCCGATTTGCAAACCAGACAGCCGACCCAGGTGTTATCTTCCGGCGAACCATCTTATATGCGCAACTAGAAGATTCCGGGAGCGATCCTGTTCCTGATAGAGGGATCACCTGATTGTTGCCGATAAACGAAGTCAGTAATCTGAGCTATGAACCATATATGTCCGCTCGACACAAATACGGAGCCGGTGACGACTTCTTCCCACAGCATTTCCGCTTCTGCAGGACACTCTCTCCGATCGTACTTTAATCATTCATCGTTTCGAGGGCTTAATGAGAATTGCACAGGTGGCGCCTTTATACGAAAGTGTCCCACCCAAACTTTACGGAGGCACCGAACGCGTCGTTTCCTGGCTGACTGAGGAATTAGTATCACAGGGCCACGAAGTCACGTTGTTCGCCAGCGGCGACTCACTGACCACGGCGCGTCTGATTCCGGTTTGTCCGGAGGCGTTGCGGCTGAATTCCGAGTCTATGGATCAGCTGGCGCATCACGTGTACCTTCTCGAACGAGTGCTGCGGGAAAAAGACGAATTTGATCTTATTCATTTTCATATCGATTACTTGCATTTTCCTTTGAGTCGCGGACACGCATTGCCACAGGTCACGACGCTTCACGGGCGGCTGGACGTCCCCGACTTGATCCCGCTATATCGCGAATTCTCCGAGATGCCGGTGATTTCCATTTCTGACTCGCAGCGTAGACCGCTGGCGTGGGCGAATTGGCAAGGCACAGTTCACCACGGGTTGCCGGAAGACAGTTTCGACCCCTGCTTTGGTAACGGCGAGTATCTCGCTTTTCTGGGCCGTGTCTCCCCCGAAAAAGGTTTGGATCACGCCATCGAAATCGCCAAACGATGCGGCGTTCCGCTTAAAATCGCCGCCAAAATCGACCGCGCCGATCGCGATTTTTTCGACAATCTCATCAAGCCAATGATGGATCATTCGCTGATCGAATTCGTCGGCGAGATTCGGGAACACGAGAAAAACGAGTTCCTGGGGAAAGCCTCGGCCCTGTTATTTCCTATTCAGTGGGAGGAACCGTTCGGCATCGTGATGATCGAGGCCATGGCGTGCGGACTTCCAGTCATTGCCTATTCGCGAGGTTCCGTTCCGGAGATCATGGAGGATGAAATCAGCGGATTTCTGGTTCATGATATTGATTCTGCGCTGCGGGCTGTGGGCCGCCTTGCGCAAATCGATCGCCGCGTTTGCCGGCGTCAATTCGAAAAGCGCTTCACAGCGAAACGCATGGCACAGGATTACTTGACCATCTTCCAGGGAATCGCGAAACCGCAGCCCAAAGCCATGGCGCTTGCCGACGGAGAGCTCAATTGGATGAACTTGGAGTCACCCAGCAGTACTACATAGCTGCCGGATCATCGCCTTCCGATGACCGCACACGCGTTCTCAAATACGGCACCACCTTTGCCGTGTTCAACCGCTACGGCGACATTGAACCGCTCGGCCTCGGCGAGCACGGCATTTTTTATCTTGGCACACGGCACGTGTCGGAACTGGTGCTGTCGCTCTGGAACACCCGTCCGCTGCTGATGAGTTCGGCTGTCAAGTCGAACAACTTTGTCTTCATCGCCGACCTGTCAAATGTGGACGTCACAAAAGACCAGCAGATCGTTATTCCGCGTGGGACACTCCACATCGCACGGTCGCGGTTCCTCTGGCACGACGTCGCCTATGAGGAACTAAGGATGTTCAACTACGGATTGGCGCCGCTTGATATCCCCTTCCGCATCGCGATTGGCGCCGACTTCGCCGATATTTTTGAAGTACGCGGCGTGCGCCGTGAAAGACGCGGCCGCCGTCTCGACGATGACTTCACAAAACATTCGATTCTGATGCGTTATGAGGGTCTGGATCATGTCGAACGCCAGACCCGCATCGACTGCTATCCCGCTCCTGTTGAAATCACCTCATCCGAGCTGTCGTTTGAAACTTCGATAGCTCCGGGCAACTCGACACTTTTTCACTTTTCCGTGGCATGCAATCCCCATCAGAAGCGACATGCCATTGGCTACCCGCGAGCCATGGCTGGAGCGGAAACTGAACTGAGGGCCTGTTCCGCCAACGCGTGTGCCATTTCCAGCTCGAACGATCGCCTCAGCCGCTGGATCAAAAGGTCGATGGCCGACGTGGAAATGATGACCATGGGCAATCCTGAGACGAATTATCCCTACGCAGGGGTGCCCTGGTTCAGCACCGTGTTTGGGCGAGACGGCATCGTCACCGCTCTGGAGATGCTCTGGCTGGCTCCTTCCATCGCCAAAGGCGTTCTGCAGTATCTGGCCTCGACTCAGGCGACCGAGGTGAACCCAGAAGCGGAAGCACAACCGGGAAAGATCCTTCATGAAACCCGGCGTGGGGAGATGGCCAATCTCGGCGAAGTTCCGTTCGGTCGATACTACGGCAGCATCGACAGCACACCGCTGTTTGTCATGCTTGCGGGTGCATATCTGGATTGCACCGGCGATCGCGAATTCCTGCGACACTTGCTTCCACACATCGATCTCGCCCTGGAATGGATCGATCGCTACGGCGATGTGGATGGGGACGGCTTTGTTGAGTATCAGCGGCATGGTCGCAAGGGCTTGGTCCAACAGGGCTGGAAGGATTCGAACGATTCGGTATTCCATGCCGATGGTCGAATTGCCGCCCCTCCGATCGCCCTGTGTGAGGTTCAAGGATACGTCTATGCCGCGAAGTTGGCGGCAGCGAGGATATTTTCGGTGCTCGGCGACGACGAGCGCACCGCCGCTCTCGAGATCACAGCCGCCGAATTGCAGCATCGTTTTGAGCAGGCCTTCTGGTGTGACGAGCTGTCAACTTACGCGCTGGCGCTCGATGGAGAGAAAAAGCCGTGTCGCGTGCGAACGTCGAACCCTGGGCATTGCCTGTACACCGGTATTGCCGACGCGAAAAGAGCCCGTCTGGTGGCGCACACGCTGGTCAGCGCAGATTTTTTCTCGGGCTGGGGAGTGCGCACCGTCGGCTGCCATGAGGCGCGTTACAATCCGCTTTCGTATCACAACGGATCGGTTTGGCCGCACGACAACGCCCTGATCGCTGCCGGCATGGCCCGATACGGCCAGCGAGAGTTCGCGGGCCAAATCCTGATGGGTCTGCTCGATCTGAGTGGCGCCGTCGAGCTCCACCGCCTGCCCGAGCTGATCTGCGGAGTCGACCGTCGTTCCGGTCAAGGTCCGACGCTATATCCGGTGGCTTGCTCTCCGCAGTCTTGGGCTGCTGGCGCGGTCTTCATGCTGTTGCAATCCTGCCTGGGAATCTCAACCGACTGCGGTCAGAAAAAACTGGTTTTCGAACGCCCTTACCTGCCCGATGGCATTCCGCAATTGTGGCTGCGAAAGCTGCAGCTTGGTGATGCTTCAGTCAGCCTGTTTCTGGAACGCGGAACCGGGGCAGTGCGCGTCGAGACGATTGAGAAACAAGGGGAACTCATGATCGATGTTCGTTAGCAAGAACGGCCCGCTCTTCCCTCTCGCAATGCGTCCCTCCCCCTGACGAAACGTCGCGCCATAAATTCGCGGATACAATCGTTGCTTGTTGGACTTCATCCTTCGTGTATCCTCGGAGCGCCATGGCCAGATCCGGTATCAGTTTCAGCTCCTCGCGCCGTTCGTTTCTGCAAACTGCTGTGCAGGCCGGTGCCGCTAGCGCCATTTCTCCAACTCTCGGCGCAGGCGGAGCGCTCGCAAGAGATGGCAGCACGGCAGCCATTGAGGTTCAGCCGTTCGAACTCGACGAGATCACGATCTCCGAGCTACAGGATGGAATGGAATCAGGACGCTTCACCTCCGAGTCGCTGGTGGAGAAGTACACAACCCGTATCCATGAAATCGACAAGCAAGGTCCAACTGTCAACAGCATAATTGAGCTGAATCCGGACGCGCCGGCGATTGCCGGGGGGCTCGATCGTGAACGGAAAGTGAAAGGTCCGCGCACTCCGCTGCATGGAATTCCCTTGCTGATCAAAGACAACATTGACACCGCAGATCGCATGATGACGACTGCAGGATCGCTGGCGTTAGTGGGATCGAAACCACCGAAGGATTCCTTCGTCGTGCAACGGCTGCGCGCGGCAGGCGCGGTAATTCTCGGCAAAACGAACTTAAGTGAGTGGGCCAACATTCGTTCCAGCCACTCGACGAGCGGATGGAGTGGACGCGGTGGTCTGACCAAGAATCCATACGCACTCGATCGCAATCCTTGCGGTTCAAGCTCCGGTACCGGGGCCGGTGTCTCGGCAAGTTTTGCCGGGGGTGGCGTCGGCACAGAGACTGATGGCTCCATCGTTTGTCCTTCATCCTCGAATGGACTGGCAGGAATCAAGCCCACTGTGGGCCTGGTGAGTCGGGCAGGAATCGTTCCCATCTCCCACAGCCAAGACAGCGCCGGGCCCATGTGCCGCACGCTTCGCGATGCGGCAATCATCCTGGGAGCGTTGACGGGGGTCGATCCCGACGACGCAGCCACGGCGGCGAGCGCGGCCAAGTCTTACACCGACTATGAGCAATTCTGCGATCCAAACGGATTGAAAGGAGCCCGCATCGGAGTGGCCCGGAAGTATTTCGGATTTAGCGAAGCTGTTGATTCACTTATGGAGCAGTCGCTCGATGTCATGCGAAAGCAGGGAGCCACGGTGGTCGATCCCGCCGATATTGCGACCTTAGGAAAGTTTGACGACACCGAGTTATTGGTCTTCATGTACGAATTAAAAGCCGACCTGAATG
>JASHRE010000217.1 GCA_030037515.1 Candidatus Sulfotelmatobacter sp. | reverse complement strand
TCTTCCGGCCGAGCCACAGAATACCGCGGACGAATTTTATGCCGCCTTGCACAGCGCGGTGTGACTTCTGACTGCCGGTCGGCGCTCGGCCGGCCGCCCGGAACGATAACATGGCGGTGCCCGGGCTTACCTCTTATGCAAAATGGGTTTATTGCTTGTATGCAGTTCCGGCGAAGTTGAACCCCACCGTTGCACCTGATGCCATTTGGAAAGCAACCACATCGCCCTGTTGCGCTGCGGCAATACTGAGTGACAGGCTTGGAGGAATCGCCCAGCAGTTATTCCCATTTCCGATGGGGCCGTCGGTCGGGGCAGCGCTGCTTGAGACGATAGTTCCTGTCAGGTTCAAACTTGCAGTTCCGGTTGCGTTGCTTGAAAGCTAATAGGTTCCACTGGCTGAAACCGAGCAAGCAGCGGTCGAACTAAAGTAGGGTGTCGAAGCCTCGGTGATCGTTCCGGAAGTTACGTTCCCATTTCCATCGAACACAATTGAGCCGAGGAATGAAATTGGAGACACAATATCTCCGCTGTCACCCGCAGCCATAGAGACAGCATAGGTCCCACTCATGCTCGAATTAGAATAGGTCTGGGCATGGACCGGAGATGGGTTAAGCAGTCCGCCACCCCCGGAACACCCGCAAATTCCGAAGGCTAACGCACACACCACCATCAGAAAACACCCGCGCAGTAAAGCGCTAGAATTTTCCATTGGTACACCTCAGCCTATGATTTCGTTCGTGCGGTAGTATCACCATCCAGCAATAGCAACTGCGCTTGACGGGAGGAAGTGATTGTGTTGAGTCGTCCAAAGGGTGCTACAATCCCCGAGGGCCTTACCCCTTCACCGTCAAACAAGCTTGAGAGGGACTGGACATCTCTCAGGCCATCCCACAAGCCATTCCCCCGATTCGGAGGCGCCGTGTCCTTTATGTCCTTCCCTATCAGGTGTCCATATTGCGTTCAGGGCGACAACTTCCGACTGATGGAGTCGCGGCCCGGTGGCCGATGGTTCGTGTGTGAAAAGTGCGGACACACCGAGATGCAAGACAACCCTGATTTTCGGTGTTGTTGCCGGAAATGCGAAGAGTTGTCTAGGCACACGGAGAAATATGGGACGTAATGGGGTGTGCCGAATTTGCGGGAAGAAGCCTAACCAACGCGCGGGTCCAGTTATTTCGGAGGAATGGGTTCAAACCCGCGTCAAACCTGAAGAGTGCCACTTTCTAAAGCCGAAATCGAGTCGTGAAATGAGTAGTGCCAGCCGCTCACTGTGGGTCCATTTGTGGGTCCAGCTGGTTTGAAAATCCTTCCAAACCGGCGGAAATACGTTACTCAGCGCTCCCGAATATTCCTGCTAAGTTCTTGAAAATACTCGGTAGTGTACCCGTGTGAAGATGGCACTCTACCGCTGAGTTAAGCGCCCAACGCGAACAGTGTCTACAGTTTGCCATTCCATCGCCCAGATTGTCCAACCCAAGTTTCCACCCAAGTTGTTCACTGCACCTGCGTGGGGTCGCCGAGAACCGCGCTCGCCATGACATCCTGTGCGGCAAGGCGGGATTCCAGACTCGACTCAGTGTATTTCGAGAGAGTCATTTCCGGGTTCTCGTGCCGCAGCGTGTCCTGAATCGTCCGCACATCAGCCTTCTTCCCCTCGTTCAGGTAGTCGGAGACTGCCTTACGGAGGTTGTGAAAGCCAAAGCGCGTGACCCTACGGCCCGCTGAATCCACGTAGCTGCCATCTTCCTGCCGAAAGATGATTCCAGCGTGCTCGGCGGCGGGGTACAGGTAGTCGCGAACCAGCATTGCGCCAAACCGGGGAGTTTTACCGTGAGTCTTTTCCGATGCGAAAACCCAATCCGTGTCCTTCGCGTAAAGTGTTTGCTCACGCCAAGTTTCCAGAACAGACGCCAACACAGGTGTCAGCGCGACATAGCTGTCCGACGCGGGGGTTTTCGGTTTCCCGACCTTGCCTCGCCGCCATCTCTGTCGGATGTAAATCTTCTTCTCCAACCAAGAAATCGCAGACCAGCAAAGTCCCACGCACTCGGAGACCCGGATCGCGGTCAACGCGCAAAGGATCACCATCGTCCGTTGCAGCAGAGGAAGAAACTCCAGCATTTTCTTGATCTGCATTGGCGTGACTCGCACTGGCTTGTAGCCAGATTTGGTCTTTATCTTCGGGCCGCCCAGTTTGCGGGCACGAGCCGGATTGTATTCGATCCCAGCGGGAACAAGCTCTCGCCGACCCCGCATGGAATTCCCGTGTTGTAAAGGTATTGAAAACTTGCTTGAAGATCATGGATTCTCGAAACAAGCGCGAATTAGAGGGATGCAAGATGAGCCGCTAAAAAGGTTCCAACGCCGAATGCGCCCCGCTGCCAGTTCGGACCGGGCAGCGGGATCACCCGACAACCGGACAAGCCGATATTGCCGGGCGGCACAGTCATTATATGGTGGCATTAATCGGCTTCCGGCTGATTTTGACTGGCTATAGATGTAATCGTGCCATAATAGTCGGGACGGCTCGTGATGCGTGAAAATGGTCCGAATCCTGGTACCTTCCTTCGGGCAAATCTTGTTACGTGTTCGTACGGAAGGCTGAGAGGGAAGCCAGCAGACGCGTGCACTGCCTCGTGCTCTTTCGATTCGAAAGCTTCAACGACCTTTTCCCACAGACCGGCCTCAGATGGCGATTTGTATTTCCCGCATAGAGCCTGGGACGACCGCTATGGCGAGATCGGTAAGCTTTTTCTCGTTCATCTTTCTAATCAGCGCCTTATTGGCATTGCTGTATAGATTTGGCTTTTCTCGACTCTTCTCCGTAGTCCTGAGCGCCACCACGCTGATTATCATCTATCTGTTGTTTCATCCGCGCAACCAATGGCTGGTTGCCAACCGGTCGCGAGTAAGTGGCGCCGGTTGCGTGGCCTTGACATTCGACGATGGCCCGGATCCGGTAGATACGCCCAGACTCCTCGATCTACTTCGTGAAAAAGGTGTGAAAGCAACTTTCTTTATAGTGGGAAAGCGGGCGGAACGGCATCCGGAAATAGTACGCCGCGCCTGGGCAGAAGGACATTTGGTCGCCAATCACACGTGGTCGCACTATTCTCTCTTTTGTTTTCTTACGCCCCGTCGCCTGCGGGCGGAGATCGAACGAGGCACGGAGAGCGTTCGCCGCAGTTGTGGTGTCCGCCCACGCTTATTCCGTTCGCCGGTGGGGCTGCGTCATCCGCTTCTGGCGCCTTATCTTGAGGATGCGGGACTGGAGTATATTTCTTGGACGATTCGGACGCGTGATACACTCACTTCAAATTCCAGCGTTCTTGCCCGACGTATGTTGAAGGCGGTAAGCGGGGACATCATCCTGCTGCACGATCATTTGCCTGGCGGGACGGATGCCATGCTAGACGTCTTGCCTCACGTCATCGACGAGCTCAGAGAACGGGGGTTCCAATTCGTCCTGGCCGGCCCACGCGAGGATGCCGGAGGAACGCTGCAACCGGCGGCATGCGAATATGCGCCCTAATTCCGGCATTCAACGAATCGCCTCAGATAGCCAAGGTTGTGGAAGGGGTCCGGCAGCATATTGCAAATGTCGTGGTGATCGACGATGGGTCGAACGATGGGACGGCGGGCATTGCCCGAAGCGCCGGCGCTACTTGCTTGCAGTTGCCAAGAAATTGCGGCAAGGCTTCGGCTTTGCGCGCAGGCATCGATTTCGCGCGCGACCACAAGTTCACGTACGCCATCACCCTCGATGGCGACGGCCAGCATCTGCCGGAGGATATCCCAGTCATGCTTCACGTCGCTGAAGAAACAGGAGCGGACCTGATCATCGGCGCGCGCTGTTTCGATCGCGCTCGCATGCCTCGATCCCGCTATTTCTCGAACATCGTTGGCAGCAAGTTGGCTTCGGCACTCATCGGCTGCGAAATCCGGGATAGCCAGAGTGGATTCCGGTTATTTCGATTAGACAAACTTGGCAAGACCAAACTGCGAAGCCGGTATTACGAACTCGAGATGGAAATTCTGATCAAGATGGCCAAGGCGGGCTGCACCATCGCGCATGCGCCCGTGCGGATGATCTACGACCATGGTGAGGCGCGCTCCAAGATGAAGCCGGTACGAGACACAGTGCGTGTCTGTCTCTGGTCCCTGGCATTTCGTTTTTTCGGAGCATGACATGATCGGGCGATCCGGACCTTCATGCGTTGCGCTTGCGTTATTGATTTTTCCGGGGGGCCGCCGCACAGTCCAATGATCGGCTCACCCACACTTGGGACGGGATGGCACCATGTTAAGGCCTCCGCGCGGAATTTCGTAACAGCACTGTTCAAGGAGAGGCTTGACCCGGGCCGCGCTGCCGCTGCCGTATTCATGGGAATTTTTATCGGCATTATACCCATCTATGGCCTTCAAACCCTTGCGGCGGTAGGCGTGGCCTTACTCTTCAAACTCAACAAGCCGTTGACGGTCGCCGGCACTTTCATCAATAATCCGCTGCTCCAGCCTTTGATTGTTCTCTCCTCCGTGGAACTGGGCTGCTTACTCCGCCTCGGCTCGTTCCAGCGCCTGTCCCTGTCCTCCCTTGCGAACGCGCGCACTCAAATCGGCAAGGAGCAGCTTTTCATATGGGTGATTGGTAGCGTGGCGCTGGGTATCCTAGTCGGAGGCATTGGGGGAGCGATTACTGCGGTTGTGGTACATCGTCATTTTAAGGCGTCTGCCAACTCGGCGCTGCGGGAGCGCGTCCGCTTTGTGAACGAAATGTTTGCCCAATCACCGCTAACTGCGCGCAGGTTCGTCCGATGGAAGCTCCGACTGGATCGGATATTTGAGTTACTTGTCGCCGAAAACCTGGGATCGGGAACGGTAGTGGACCTGGGTTGCGGGTACGGGATGGCTCTTTGTTTAGCGGCTTTCGCCGATAAACGCAGGCGCCTGGTAGGTTGTGACTTGGATGTGCATCGCATAGCCGCCGCTCGCCAGGCACTCGGCAGCCTGAACGCTGATGTGACCATAGCTGACATCCGTCAATTCGAGCTGCCGCGGGCCGGCTTGATTTTAATTTTAGATGTCTTGCAATATTTGCCCGCCGCCGAGCAAGCGGCCCTGCTGGAACGCTGCTGTTCGGCACTCGCACCTGATGGAATATTAGTTTTTCGGGTCCATGATGGCGAACGGGGCCTTCGGTCTGCAATCGCGATGGCTTTAGAGCGGCTGATGTTCGCATGCGGAGGCGTCGGCTTCCGACCTCGAATGCTGTCGATCGCAGAGTACCGCGGTGTGCTGGAGAATGCGAGTATGCGATTGGAAGAGCGCCATTTCAGGAATCGTTTGCCCCTGACCCACGTTCTATTCATCGCAAGAAAATCTTTGGTGGAAGCTGCGTAATGATAGTCGGTTCCTGTGCTTGGTGGGCTATGCGTCCGTCCGGTTTCTGGAAAACACTTTGACGACTTATGACGAACGGTGATTGAATTCTGATAACTCATGGCCGGCTGCCACTTTTGACCGATATTCATAAAACCATTGTCGTAACTGGTGTCGGGATCGCCAGCCCCTACGGTATTGGGTTGAACTGCCTGCAGGCGGGCATGTTATCGGGCAAGTCCTGTCTCGCGCGCACGAAGGATCTGTATCCTGGCTTCGAAGGAACGACTGCCCAGATCCACGAATTGGCGCCTCTGCCGAAAACCTTCAGTTCCCGATACTCGCGAACAGATCAACTCGCGGTTGTGGCTGTTGCAGATGCGATAGCGAACTCCGGTTGCGATAGGGCTATCTTCCGTGAGAGCGGCGTGGTAATGGCGAACACGGTCGGAGGCTTGACCGAGATCGACACCGGACTCGCCGAAGGTCCGTCCGAGTGGTACCGGCGCCCCGGCGGACTATTGCGGGGCACCTCGTATCCGTTCGCTCACGTTGCCGACGCCGTCGGCGCGCACTTTGGGATTCGCGGCCCGAGTTGCGCCATTTCCGTGGCTTGCGCATCTGGAGCGATCGCGATCGCCCTCGCCGCCGACATGCTGCTCGATGGGGCCGCGCCGATGATCCTAGCAGGAGGCAGCGACCCACTTTGCCCATTCACGCTGAGCGGATTTAACTCCCTGCGAGCGTTAGACCCAAACCCCTGTTCTCCCTTCGACCAGAATCGCAAGGGCTTGAACCTGGGCGAAGGATCCGCAGTTCTCATCCTCGAAACGCTGGCCGCAGCTACCGCCCGCGACGCCAACATTCTGGCGGTGCTGCGCGGATGGGCCATGAACAATGATGCATTTCATTCCACGGCGCCACAGACACAGGGAAGCGGATTGGCCGATTGCATACGCCTTTCCATGGAAATGGCGGAGATCAGCAGCGATGAGATCGGCTATGTGAACGCCCACGGCACCGGCACGCCTCTCAACGACATTGCTGAGGCCAATGCCTACGAGACCGCCTTCCGCGGACGTAACAGTCCGATTCCCGTATCTTCGACCAAATCATATTTCGGACACTGCCTGGGTGCAGCTGGCGCCTTGGAGGCAGCCGTTACGATCATGGCCGTTTGTTCCGGAGCTCTGCTTCCGACGCTCCGGCTCACCGATCCTATCGAGAGCCCTAGTGTTGACTGGCTAAGGGGAAAAGTGAGACGTCAACCGCTGCCGCTGGCCATGTCGGTTTCTAGCGGATTCGGCGGTAGCAATACCGCGCTCATATTCGCGAGCGGCCGCTCATGACTCCCAATTTGCCTCCCGTCACTATCACTGGTATCGGTTCCGTGAGTCCTTATGGCGCACTGGCGGGACTGATCCCACAGTGTGCGCTGGAACCAACTTCTATTACCGCCTGGACAACCGCAGGGCTGCGGAGAGCATTTCTTGTACAGCCTTTTCGCCCCGCTGGCGTGGTGCCGGGCCTGAAGACCAGACGTCTTGATCGCTTGTCGGCGTGGGCTCTGGTGGCTTCTTCCCTGGCCTTTAAGGATGCTGGCATCGACCTATGCCAAATGGATCGATCCCGGGTAGCGGTGGTCTTCGCCACCGCCTTCGGCTGCGTTGATCTCACGGAAGCCTTCTACCTTAGCGCTGCCGCCCATGGCTGGAGCGGAACCGATCCCAGTACTTTCCCAGAAACTCTGCCTAGCGCTCCGGCTAGTCACGTGTCTATGTTTCACGGCCTGCGGGGACCGAATGTTACGGTGAGCAACAAGTACTTTGCGGGCGAGATCGCCCTGATTCAGGCCGCTTCTCTGCTTCGCCATGGTCAGGCTGACTTAGCCATCGTCCTCGCGGGCGACGCGCTGGCGCGAACCCTGTATTCATGGTATGAGGTGGCGGGCCTGCTCTCGCCGGCATGCTACAACTCAGATCTTTTATCGGAGGCTGGCGGTTTTATCCCCTCTGAAGGTATAGCGGCGTTGGTGATGGAATCGGCTAAGCACGAGGATAGCCGTTCCAACGCCCACACCTATGGCCGAATCCATTCGGGCCGCTGGACGGCAGGCGGTCAACCTGTGGAGGTCATGCGCCAAATGCTGGGCGATTTCGTCCCCATTCTTACGGTCTGCAGTGGGAATGGTGCGCCTTGCGCCACAAGTCCTACCAGCGCATTGGCGCGCGAGATTTGCGGCGATCGCACGGTTATCATACTCCCGCAGCCGGTTGCCTTGGGTTTGGCCGGGACAGGCGCGCTTTTTCACTTGATCCTGGCTCTAAGCACCCGGCCCACCAATGGACAAGCCCTGTTTTTAGCAACAGCCGCCAACAGTGGATTTGCGGCTCTTCTTCTGGAGTTGCTTTGAAAATGCAGGTGCGCATAGCTGCCGCGGCATACGCTGTTCCGCCCGAAGATGAGGCTGTCGAAGCAGTCTTGAAGCGGGAACGAATTCGAGTGGAGACCTCGCTTGCTCCGTTGAGCCCGGAGTCGAGACGAAAAGCAGTGGAAGGTCTCGGACTGAATCGGGTCCGTATCTGCGGCGACACGCAACTTTATGACCTAATTCTCGAAGCCTCTTCTAAGGCGATAGCAGAAGCAGGGATAACGGCGCGGGACATCAATCTCATTTTGGATTTCAGCACCTGGGCCAGCGAAAGCTGGTCTGGCGAGAGCTCACACGGGCTCTCGTTCGCACACAAACTCAGCGCCGATCTCGGTGCTGAAACTTCGATGATCTTGAGCTTCAAAGTCGGAGGATGTGCAGGACTTCACGTGGCAATCAAGACCGCGCTCGGCTGGATGACCGCCGATGAAAGCATTCAGAACGTCCTGCTGGTAACCGGCGACGCCGCGCCTAAAGGCAACCGCTCGTTACTTCCAATCACCATGCATGGCGACGCCAGCAGCGCGGTGATCCTTCGGCGCCATGGTACGGAGGGCCCGTTGCTGTTAGGTGTCGAAGCCATGACGCTCGGCCATCTCCATAGAGCGATAACGATGGTCAGGACGAATGGCCACCTCGATATTGTCGTCGATGCTCTATGCATGGAGCGAGAGGTGATGCCGATCTACTTTCTTAATATGCTTCTGGTGGTGAACAATGCTCTGGCAGCGTCGTCCTTGAGTTTGAGCGATATTGATCATTTCATCTATTCGAACATCAGCCGGCGGGATCGCGAAGGTTTCCGCAAGATGTTGGGACTGCCCAAAGGCAGCCTGCCGCCGACTCCCATGTCAGAGTATGGCCACACATTCGCCAGCGATCTAGCCATCAATTATGTAAACATGCGACGCGAGGGGATAATTCGTCCCGGGCAATTATTGCTGTTCGCATCGGCTGGTATCGGCTTCACCTGGGGGGTAACGCTTGCTCGAGCCTGAATGGAGCCTAATGTCGGAGTGGTTTCAGTGTACGGCGGCGGTCACGTCCGATGCTTGCCCGCAGAGATCGAAAATCACTGTGGCGTTGAACTGCCCTTTTTTCCAGAGTTGGAAGAGAATGTTCAAACAATACTTACCCGGCTGAGTTGCCAATGCGTCGCATACAGTTCATCGAACTCCATGAACAACCCTGGTTCCCGTCATCGTTGCGAGATGACGTTACGGATGCGATGCAGTTTGGGTTCAACCTCCTAAGGGCCTATGCACCCATCGCTCCGCTGCTACAAAGTGTAATTGACTCTACTGAGAACGGTGCGAACGCTCGACAACCGTCTAGCGGACAATCGATTGTTGATATGTGTTCTGGCGGAGGTGGTCCGTGGTTGGATCTTGCTCGACAACTGCGAAGCCGAGACGCCGCCGGAGATTCCATGGGACTTCAGGTTTGGCTCACGGATAAATATCCGAACCTCAAGGCATTCCGAAGTGTCAGCACATCTTCTGACCACCTCATTACTTTCTATCCTGAGCCGGTTGACGCGATGAAGGTTCCGGGGACATTGAGGGGCCTGCGAACGATGTTTACGTCGTTTCATCACTTTCCGCCGGAGGATGCTCGCGCCATTCTGCAGAATGCCGTTGATGCTGGTGAAAGCATCGGCATATTTGAGGCGACCAGGCGCGCTCCTTTGACCGTAGGCCTCATATTTGCCGGTATTCTCCTATTGTTCCTTCACACGCCGCGGATTCGTCCGTTCCGCTGGTCGCGCTTGCTCTGGACATACTTGATTCCGGTCATCCCCTTAGTCCTGCTGTTCGATGGAGTAGTATCGTGCCTGCGGACATATCGGCCCCAGGAACTGCATGAGATGGTCGAGAAACTGACCTCTTGCCAATACCGGTGGGAGATCGGTGAGCTTTCAGCTGGAAAGATGCCAGTTACTTATC
>JASHRE010000216.1 GCA_030037515.1 Candidatus Sulfotelmatobacter sp. | reverse complement strand
CGCCTGCCCAGCATTGATGAAGCCGTGCGCTGCGCGAGCACACATTACAAAAACGCCGGCGGAATCTGGGATGACGTTAAACATCGCTCGTCCTTCAAGCATCGCCCCGACAAAGAGCTGCCTCTGTGGGATCCGTACTCAACCGTGATCTATTACTGGACCTCGACCGAGATAGTGCCCGACCAAGCCTACATCTTTTGCTTCAATGGCCGTACGGCGACGCGCCGTAAAACCCATGCTGGCCAGTGCGGCTTCCGCGCCGTGCAAGTTTCACAGGAACGGTCCCCCCGGGCGATTGTATGAACCTAAGGTTTTCCCGATACACAGTCAGCGTGCGGCACAACGACAAGTTGTGTTTATACAACACGCTCACGGGCCGGTCGGTGGTCCTGTCAATGCCAACGGGTGAGCCGACTCTAGAGTTTTCCACTCTCTTGCAGGAATCACGTGTGATCGTTCCTCTACTGCGCACCGGCCTGGTCGTGGATGACAAGGCCGACGAGATTCTGGCGTTGCAGAAGGAATATCAAGAGTGTAAAGCAAACCAACCGCTGACTTGCCTGATCGTCATTCCCTCCTACGCCTGTAATTGCGCCTGTCCTGATTGTTATCAGCTTGGCTATGACACCAGCCGTCACTTCACCGAAAAAACCTATGCCGCGATCCGTGAGTTTGCCGGGCATATCCTGCGGCGCGGTCGGACGAAAGTCCTCGCTCTGTACCTTTACGGGGGCGAACCGTTTCTGCAGGCCAGCCACTGTGGCCAACTGCTCGATTCTCTGGCGGAAGACTGCCGGGAAAACGAAGCACACTTCCATACGGTCGTGGCCACCAACGGAACCGCAGTCACGACGCCAGCAGAACTGGACTTGGCGCGGAAAGTCGATGAAGTCTATCTGTCGATGTGCCAGAGCGAGCATGAGCAAGCGTGCAGACGGCCACTTCAAAACGGAACGAGCAGTTATGCCCGACTCCTGCGTGGCATCTCGGTCTTTGCCGGCCTGAATAAGAGCGTGCGGGTGCGCATAAACGTAAGTGCGATCGAGCGGCTGGCTCGCGATCTGGAGACGACATGCGACGAGATCAAGAATGCGGCAGGACCGAATTACGCACAGCTATGGTTTGAGTTCTCGCTTCTGCACACAGCCCGCACGGGTTGCTCGGCCGAGATTCCTGTCGCCGATAAGAAAAATGACGATGCCGAGCGAATGTATGCGAAGGTAAGAAGAGTTGGAAACCCGTTCACTTGGCCGCGCAATCGATTCCTCTTGCCCAAATCCGGATCCCGGAAGCTGGGACATTCAGCGCTAAGGGATGGTCCCTGCCCATATCTGAACGGCACGCGTTTTGTAATAACGCCTGACGGAATGTTCCGAACCTGCAATCCGCTCAAAGACAAGCCTGAATACGTTTTGTGCGGCGTTGAGGAATACGATCAGCTCTCGAGCACACCTCTCTATCAACGCCTCACACGGGAGTTAGCCTGGGAGGACCCTGAGTGCATCCGTTGTGAATACCTTCCGCTTTGTTTGACTCGATGCGGTGTCAGAGCCCTCGATCATGGGGGCAGACTTCACTGGGAAGGCTGTAAGGCGGAGCAGAGGCGCAGGGTCGAAGTCTACACGCAAACCCTTACCATTTGAATGACCTCACGACAAGACCCCATGAAAGTCAAAGCCTCACGATTCAATCTCTATTACGAGCAGGGGAGCGCCGTCACTGTATTTAACTCGGCGACGGGCAAGTGGTTGCCCCTGCCGCCGTCCATCGCAGGAAGTGTGCGCCGGGCCGAAACCGCAATGCCCGCTGTCTTGATCCAACAACTGCGGAGCGCAGGAATCTTCGTCCCCGCGAGTCTGGATGAAGATCTCTGGCTGGAGGCAGAGTATCAGCGCTGTTTGCATGATTACACGCAAGCCAGCTACATCTGCATTCTTACGTATCGCTGCAATCTGCGGTGTCCCTACTGCTTTGAGCACGCTCCCAAAATGGACGGCGGCGATTTGGGGACGGAATGGTGGAAAGACCTGGCAGGCGCCATTGAGCGGCGATGCAGCGAACAAGGCACTCGACGTTTGGCCGTTACCCTTTTTGGCGGAGAACCACTTCTGGAAGCGAATGCAGGCTTGCACCTGGTCGAGCGTCTTCATTCCTGGTGTGACAAAAGACAGGGGATGGAGTTCGCCGGCCAAATGTCGACCAATGGCGTGCTGGTTACACCCGAACTGGCAGCCGCCTTCGCACCGCATATTCAATCGGTGCAGGTCACCTTCGACGGGCCGCGCGCCGTTCACGAAACCGTTCGCGTCGGCCCCCAGGCCAAGCCGACCTTCGACACCATCGTGAGAGCCATCCACATCCTTAGGAATGCGGGCGTCCATGTGCATGTGCGGGCTCAAGTGGGAGCGTCCTATTATGATCGGCTGCCGGAACTGGTCGAGGAATTGGAAAGGGAGGCAGTTCTTGAGGGACCCAACGTCTCCATTTCAGTTGGAGTCGTGCACAAATTGTCGAAGTGGTCGCGCTGCGATTACACCGGCAATTACGCCGCCCCCGGAAGCGAGGTCGACCAGCGCATGGACCTCAGCGAGTCTCAGCTGCCCAACCAGCCCTCATTCCCGGCAAGACAAATTCTGCCCTGCGTTTTGGCGTTCAACGGATTTTGCATTACCCCGGATCGTCATCTGTTTAAGTGCATCGCTTCCATCAAGCTGCCACACGCCTCCGTTGGACGCCTCTCGGCCGACGGGCGGTTCATTCTGAATGGGCATTATGAAGACTATATGGCCCGCGATCCCAACCAATTGGCGTGCGCCAAGTGCGCTTACGTGCCCTTGTGCGGCGGAGGCTGTCCCACCGGCGCGTGGGAAAAATGGGGTACCTATGCCCGCGCCAACTGCGGCAACAATCGGTTGATCCTGGACCAGCGCATTCGAAGAGCAATTTCAAACCATGGAAACCTGTGAACGGTTAAAGCTCTCGCGGTATGCGGTCTTGGCCGAGAGCCTAGCCTACAACCCGCTCAGTGGAAAAGTCCTTCGCCTCTCGCCTTGGACGCTACAACTCCTGCGCGAAAACCGCCCGGAACTACTGCCAACGTGTGCCCGCGACCAATTGCGAACTGCCGGCCTGTTGGTCCCGGCCTCCCGAGACGAAACGCCTCTGGCGCGCGCCCTGCTGGAAAAGATCAAACGGCCCTCACGTTTGGCGACCTTCATCGTTTCTCCAACTTACGGCTGCAACTTGGCCTGCTACTACTGTTACGAACGAAAGCAGGATTTGCCGCGCGAAATCATGACTATGGCCACGGCCAACGCGGTTCGAACTTTCATCGGCAAATACCTTGAGGATTCGCCTCTTCAAGGAGTCATTCTCAAATTCTACGGGGGGGAGCCGCTACTTGCCTTAGCCGCGTGCCACTACATTCTCGATTCCGTTCGTGACTCAACTGCCAGATACAACAAGAAGCTCTATACCTGGATGCAGACCAATGGCACCTTGCTTGACGTCAGCAAGCTGACCGGAAGTCTCGCCCAGCTTTCCTGCATCGAGATCACGTTGGACGGGGGAAAGTCGAATCATGATCGGGTTCGAGCCACGAAAGCCGGGGAGCCTACCTTTGATCGCATCATTGGCAATATCAAGTTCCTCTCAGAAAAGGGGATGCCTGTCAGTTTGCGAATCAATGTCAGCGATGCAGAAGAAATGAAGAGTGTCCTAAGGGAACTGGATGACCGCGGCATCAAGAGCCTGCCCAACGTCTCGTTTTACGATGGCCAGGTGGGCACGAACTTTCTTGAGGAGGGCGCCGGCATTGGTTGTGGCGGCTTGAAGTGCGGCAGCGACGGACATCTGGAACTGGTGCTCAAAATCCGGGCTGCCGTCAAAGAATGCGGATGGGGGCACAAATACCAGGCTTATCCGCTTTTTCAAAGGCACCCCGGTATCTGTTCCTTTGCCAAGCAGGGATCGTTCTGCGTCGCCCCCAACGGTGACTTATATGCTTGCGTATTTCAGCTGGGGAACCCGAAATTTCGCATTGGTCGAGTTACACCCGAAGGACAGGCTCAGTTCCTCCCGGCTTACGAAGAAATCCTGAATCGCAATCCTTTTCAGGACCAGAAGTGCAACGCCTGCCCCACCCTCCCACTATGCTGGGGAGGTTGTTTTGCCGGGGCGTTTCTCCACTCCGGATCCTTTTCGGCCCACATTTGCGGCAATGCCGTAGACATGGTGCCGCGACTTCTTACCGCAACCCTGGGTTCAAGCCGATGAAGTTTTCCCAGTTTGCCGTTCCCATTCAACTGGACAGTGGCATCACAGCGCTGTTTAGCACACTCACCGGCCGCTTTGTGCTGCTTACCGAGGATGTCGCAAGAACGCTGGGGCCTTATATCTCCGGCAGTCACCTGCCGAGGTTTCTCGAATTCCTTCCTTGCTGCCAGGAGCTTAAAGGCAAGGGAATTCTCGTACCTGACGCCGCTCAGGAAATTGAGGAATACCGCCAGCACAGCCATCAAACGCGGGTGTGCAGCACCGCGATGAGACTGTTGCTGCTGCCCACACGCGTCTGTAATCTCCGCTGCTGGTACTGCTACCAGGGCAGGACGAAGCGCGCCAGCCACATCATGTCCATGGAAACGGCGTCTCGAGTGGTCCGCTTCGTCGAGCGCCAGTTCGATTCTGGTGTGGGGATGATCACTGTGGGTTTTTACGGTGGAGAACCTTTAACCAACGTCTCGGTCTGCGATTATCTGGCCGAAGAGATTTCCGCCCGTGCCGATCGTCACGCTGTCCGGCAACAACTGGTGCTGACGACCAACGGATTCCTGCTGGCCGAACTCCGCAGACACTCCGTAGTTCGGCTTGCCCATGGAATTCACCTGACCATTGACGGCGCTCCAGAGCACCATGATCGCGTTCGCATCAATGGTGCCGGCCAGGGGAGTTATCAACGTATTCTCGCCGGGATTCGTTCCGTCCGTGAGTGCGGAAAACACATGCGCATCCGGGTGCATATTCGGGGTCTCGAGGAAGCGGGCTGGGTGCAGATTCTAAACGACCTTGAGGCCGCCGGGCTTACGCCCCAAGCTTCCAGCATTTACTTAGTCGATGTCGATGAACCGGCAGCCTGTAACCCAACCGAGTGCGCGCCTTCGGTCATGTCGACAAGCCAGATTGAGCGGCAATCCGCTTTATTCTCGGTTCTAAGGAGAGCCTCAGAGAACCATCCTCTGGGGGATGCGGTGTGCTGGAATCGTTCCACGCTTGCGGAGAACCAGCGAACGCGCTACGTGTCCTGCGTCTACGAGCGCGACGACACTTATGTCGTAGATTACGGTGGCAGTCTGGTGCAGTGCCCCATCAGCTTGGATCGAGATGTGATTGGAGTGATCGGGGATGACGGAACCGCGTCGCTCACCGGCCTTACCGGGAGGGCGTCGGTTCCCCGCTACGAGAATTCGGTGTGCCTCCGCTGTGCTTTTCTCCCGAAGTGCGGCGGTAATTGCTTGGTTCGGCCGGCTCCAAAGTCAGATCAGGACTGCTCCGCACGGCGCGACTTCATCGAACACCAGATGCGCTCCTCCGTGTTGGAAACGATCGCACGCTGCGCATAACCGCAGCAACTACAATGCAAGCCTCCCGCTACAACACCATAATTCCCGCCCAAGATGGCGGCTTCTTGCTCTTCAACAACCGTTCCGGCGCCCTACTAAGGGTGACCCAAGACGTCGCCGATTACTTGCGCGGCGAGAGTGCCACCATGCCTCCGCTCGAGGTGTGGCGGGGCTTGGTGGAAAGCGGTTTTCTGGTTGCATCGCAGGAAGCCGAAGCCCGCCTGGTAGCGAATCGGCTAAAACAGGCACGCTACTCGGTGACCAGCATGCGTTACACCATCGTGTTGACCTATCGCTGCAACCTGGCATGCCCCTACTGCTACGAACAGACTGTACCCGAACGCCGTCTGCACATGAATGAAGAAACCGCCCACGCATTTGTGGAGTTTGCGTGGCGTCGCCTGCAAGTCGAAAGATGCTTCCAGTTAGGGTTGACTTTATATGGTGGAGAGCCGCTCCTGAACCTTCCGATTGCCGCCTTCATCACCAGCGCGCTCGAATCACGTTGCCGGAAGGCCGGGGTAAGCTTCGGCTGTTCGCTGATCACGAATGGCTCCCTGCTCACCGAGGAACGCCTCGCACCGCTGCGCCGGTGCCTGTCGCTTGTGCAGTTAACCTTAGATGGCGGGCCCGAGACTCACAATAGCGTTCGCAAGACACTTGGGGACCATGGGACATTTGACGAGATACTCCAGGCGGCGGACCTTCTGCTCAGGCGAAAGATCCCAGTCATTTTTCGGCTTCAAGTGACTCCCGAGAACGTGCTGTCCATCGAACACTGTTTGAGAATTCTGAAGGATCGCGGATACCTGGATCATCCTTCGGTTCGGTTTTATTTTTTTCCTGTCCTCGATATTAAGAAGGTATGTTCGGCGCGGGAATTTCAATGCGCTTCGCGTGCGTATGACCCGGTCCTGCTCAACCTGCTCTCGACGATTACCACGAAGTTCGGTATCTCCTTCCTTAACCCACCATCCCCCGTTTGGCAGAGTCCCTATTGTTCTTTTGTGAATCGGGGAGTCTATATCGTCGATCCTAAGGGACTCCTGTACAAATGCGTGGCCGAAGTGGGAGAAGAACAAGCAGTTGTGGGCAGTGTTTTCGCAACCAAAGACGCTTGGCAACGATCCCTCTGGGCCGATCGAGAGCGACGGTTCGTCGCGCGTTCCGGGGTGAACCTATCCCACTGCAGCGCGTGTCCGTACCTTCCGACATGCGACGGAGGCTGCGCGTATTTGGCTGCCTTGAGAAACGGACAGCCCGACCAACCCTCCTGCGAGACGCAAGCCTATGTGACTGAAATGAGCCTGGGCATGAACGCCAGAATTCCACC
>JASHRE010000215.1 GCA_030037515.1 Candidatus Sulfotelmatobacter sp. | reverse complement strand
AGATGCAACTGGCTCGTTTTTCGAATTCTTTGGCGTCCTCTGGAGTCCACCAGTCGCGCAGGTCGCCCTGGGCATCAAACTGGCGGCCTTCATCGTCGAACCCGTGCGTCAGCTCATGACCGATCGTGCCGCCAGTATCGCCATAATTCGGAGCTGCGTCGGAACTCGGATCAAACGCCGGCGGCTGCAACACGCCCGCTGGGAAATTGATGTCATTCATCTGCGGGTCGTAATACGCATTCACGGTCGGCGGAGTCATGTCCCATTCTCCGCGGTCGACCAGCTTGCCGATCTTCGCCAGCTGCCGGTCAAATTCGAATTCCCGCGCCCGCTCCACGTTTCCAAGTTCGTCGCCGCGAACGATTTCAAGCTTGCTATAGTCACGCCATTTATCCGGATAGCCGATCTTGTTGGCCATGCTATGTAGCTTGAGCAGCGCCTGCTGCTTGGTCGCCGTAGACATCCATGACAGCGTAGTGATGTCCTTCTCCATCTCCGCCTGAATCTCTTTCACCATTTTGAGCGCGTCCTGCTTAGCCGCAGGAGGGAAATACTTTTCGACGTAGGCTTGACCCAATGCCTCGCCCAGATAGTCATCGACGTACTCTGTGCAGCGCTTCCAGCGGGGTTGAAGCTCCTGTTGCCCGCGCAGCTTATTGCCATAAAAAGCAAAGTCCTCATTCAGAAACGCGGACGACAAGTGAGGTGCGTTGGCGTGCACCAGGTGCCAGCGCAGATACGTTTTCCAATCCAGCAAGCTTTCTTTGTCCAACGCCGCGTTCATGCCCTTGAAAAATCCTGGAACGGCAACATTGAGCGAGTCCAGGCTCGACATCCCGACTTTCGCAAAGTAAACCTGCCAGCCAAAATCTGGGGCAATTTTTTCGAGCTCCGTGCTCGTCATTTTGTGATCGAGGCTCGGGGGATCGCGGCGTTCCACGCGCGTCAACGAGGCGTTCGCCAGGGCAGTTTCGATTCGCATCACGGTTTGCGCCTCGGTGGCCGCGGTCTTGGGCTCGTCACCGAGCAGCTCAAACATTTTCTGCACGTGTGCCAGGTAAGCCTTGCGCAGCTCTTCGGATTTTTCATCGGTCTTGGTGTAGTAGTCGCGATCCGGAAGCCCGAGTCCTCCCTGGTCTGCATTGGCAACGACCTGGCTGGCGTCGCGGTAGTCCTGGATCGATTCGAAGCGGAAGAGAACGTTATCGTCGGTCATGCCCGCAGCTACGTCTGCAAGTTCGGTCTTCGAACTGATCTTCATGATCTTCTCGAGTTCGGGCCGCAACGGTTCAAGGCCTTTAGCTTCGATCGCCTTCTCATCCATACAGGAAGCGTAATAGTCGCCGATTTTCTGAGTGACCGCGTTGCGAGTCGGATCCGGCCGCGATGCATCTTCTAAGATTCCGCGCAGGCGTGCGCGGTTTTCGTCCTGCATCTTTGAATACGTGTCCCACGAAGACTGATCTGGTGGGATGGGATTGTTCTTGATCCATCCGCCACACGAATAGGCAAAAAAATCCACGCAAGGATCGATTCTCCGGTCCATCGAATTGATATCAAGCACGGGCTCATGCTTCGAGCTCTCCTGCGCGACGACAAGCGATGCCATCAAACCAATCGCGAGAACAAGGATCGTACTGCTGCGGAAAGTGTCCACGGTTCTCCCCTATCCAAAGCACAGAAATGAGAACTGAAGCAGTATAAGGCCTTTTCAGTCTGCGCAGCGGCTCATCCAGGGATGGAGTCGTGTGTGATTACTTCCGCTACTCCAGATCTCTGACGATTGCAAATTTGCGGCGGGCAAGGTGTTATCTTTGGTAAGGATCCGGCAGCTCTGGGCAGGTCGGGCGCCGCTAATTCATGGAGATTCTTGCCAAGCTTTTTGAGCAGCATTTTCATGTGCCTGTGGCGCAGCTGCAACCGCTGCAAGGTGAATTGGGAGGCTCTGGACGCAAGATCATCCGACTAACCGGCCCCAATGTACGCGCGGTAGGAATCTTGTACGGAGTCCGCGAAGAGAACGTTGCCTTCCTTGAGTTTTCCCGCCATTTTCGCCATCGCGGTCTTCCGGTTCCAGAAATCTACATTGAGGATCTTGATCGCGGAGCTTATCTGGAAGAGGATCTCGGCGACACTTCTCTGTTTGAATTTCTCTCGAGGAATCGCAAGGGTGAGAAGATTTCGCCGGCCGCTGTCGAAGCATATCGGCGCGTGATTGCGACGTTGCCCCGCTTTCAGATTGAAGCCGCACGGGATCTGAATTACGACGTCTGTTATCCGCGCGCGAGTTTCGATCGTCAGTCCATCACCTGGGATCTGAATTATTTTAAGTATTACTTTCTGCGCCTCGCCGGCATTCCCTTCAACGAGCAGGCTTTGGAAGACGATTTCAATCGCCTCACCGAGTTTCTTTTGAGTGCGCAACGCGATTATTTTCTGTATCGCGATTTTCAATCGCGCAACGTCATGCTCCGCGACGGCCAGCCTTTTTTCCTCGATTATCAAGGTGGACGCAAGGGTGCCTTGCACTACGACGTCGCCTCGTTGCTGTTCGATGCCAAAGCCGATCTGCCTTCGGAATTGCGCCAGCTGCTGCTCGATCATTACCTGGAAACAGTTGCGAGATTCGGCGGCCCGAAGCGCGACGATTTCATGCGCCACTATTACGCGTACGTATACATCCGCATCATGCAGGCGCTCGGGGCCTATGGGTTTCGCGGGTTCTACGAACGCAAAGCGCACTTTCTGCAGAGCGTGCCCTATGCGCTGAAAAATCTGCGCTGGCTCTTGCACAATGTTGCCTTGCCGATCGCTGTTCCGACGCTGCTCGAGGCATTCCACAGCATGCTGGCTTCGGAAAAGCTGCAGGGCTTGGCGTCGGAAGCAGATAATCTCGTGGTGCGAATTGTCAGTTTTTCTTTTCACCGGGGACTACCCAGGGATGAAAGCGGTAATGGCGGAGGATTCGTGTTCGACGGACGCAGCCTGCCGAATCCTGGACGGGAAGAACGTTTCAGATCTCTCACCGGCAAAGACGCGACGGTGATCGACTATCTGAATCGGCAGCCCAGCGTGCATCAGTTCCTTGCCAGCGTCATGTCTCTCGTTGACGCAAGCGTTGCCAACTACAGGCAGCGCGGGTTCAAGCATCTGATGGTTTCGTTCGGCTGCACGGGAGGGCAGCATCGCTCTGTCTACCTTGCCGAGCAGCTGGCAAAACACTTGCGCGGCGCCGGAGTCGAGTCCGTCGTCGAGCACCGAGAACTCGAGCGCACGGCGGGCACGCCACACACGAGTGCCGTCCGAAGCCGTGCCAGTC
The DNA here is from genome assembly GCA_030037515.1 of Candidatus Sulfotelmatobacter sp. Taxonomy (GTDB): domain Bacteria; phylum Acidobacteriota; class Terriglobia; order Terriglobales; family Acidobacteriaceae; genus Sulfotelmatobacter. Next base: position 1,559 of record JASHRE010000215.1, on the reverse strand, counting down.
GTGCGTGACGGATAAGCCATGAGAGCCATGATTCTCGCCGCAGGCCTGGGTACACGGCTGCGTCCGCTCACCGATCATCGTCCCAAGGCCCTGGTGGAAGTCGGCGGCCAAACGCTGCTCGAAATTACTCTCCGCCGGCTGCGCGAATTTGGAATTCACGAAGTCGTCGTCAATGTGCATCATCTCGCGGAAATGGTGGTCGACTACATCGCCAAGAACGGCAACTTCGGCATGCGCATCGAAATTTCGCGCGAAGAAGAACTGCTTGATACCGGGGGCGGTCTGAAAAAAGCAGCCTGGTTTTTTCTGGAAGGCAGCGGCGACCATTCGTTCCTGGTTCACAACGTCGACGTTCTCAGCACGATCGACTTCCAGCCCATGGTCGAGTTTCACCGCGATCACAACGCTCTGGCGACGTTAGCGGTGCAGAAGCGCAAGACATCCCGTCATCTGATGTTCGACGAAAATGGGGCGCTCCGGGGCCGCGGCAAGCGCGGCGATATTGACAGTCCTGGAAGCACTTTCGAGGCGCTCGCCTTCTCCGGTGTGCACGTGATCTCTTCGCGGATGCTCCCCATGATGACGGAGCAGGGAGCCTTCTCGATTATCGACACCTACGTTAGGCTCGCCGCGCAGGGAGAGGAGATTCTGGGTTTCCCGGCGGACAATTATTATTGGCGCGATCTCGGCAGACCCGAGAATCTCAAGGAAGCGGAAACGGACGTGCAGCGGCACATCCTGAAGATGTAGGCACCGCTTGGGCCCCCACCCGGAGCCCGTCCTGAGCGAAGTCGAAGGATGCTTTTCGTAGGGCGGGGAATTTCGCGTGTACAATCTTTAGCTTCACGATGAATGACCACTCCCCTGACCCGCGCCCGTCCCGCAAATTGATCATCGCCATTGATGGACCCGCAGGAGCCGGCAAGAGCACCATCGCTTCCCGCCTCGCCCGCAAACTCGGGTACGTAAACCTGGAGAGTGGAGCGATGTATCGCGCGTTGGCGTTGAAGGCGATTGAAAACGACATTTCTTTGGATGATGAGGCGGGACTCCTCAACCTCGCCGAAGACCTGCGGATCAAGCTCGAACCCACCATGGGCGGGAATCGCACCGTGCTCGACGGGCAGGATGTTTCCTCGCGCATTCGCGAGCGCGATGTGACCGAAGCGGCGTCGCGAGTTTCGGTCCATCCCAAAGTACGCGAGTGGATGGTCGCGCATCAGCGCGCGATGGGTGCGGGCGGCGGCGTGGTGATGGAAGGCCGCGACATCGGCACAAAAGTTTTTCCGGATGCCGATTTAAAAATTTTTCTCGATGCCGATCCCGTCGTGCGCGAACAGCGCCGCAGGCAACAGCAGAAGATTCGTGGAGAAGTCGCGGCCAACGTAGCCGCCGAACTGCGCGAACGCGATCACCGCGACCGCACGCGCGCGATCTCACCTCTAGTTCCAGCCGAAGATGCGGTCGTCATCGATTCGACATCGATGAGTGAAGACGAGGTGCTGCAGAAAATAGAGGAATTGGTGAATCACAAGCTACCATAGGCTTGGGATGGCTGC
>JASHRE010000214.1 GCA_030037515.1 Candidatus Sulfotelmatobacter sp. | reverse complement strand
CTGGCTGCTTGGATTTATGCTGCTGCTGGCGGTAGCCCTGGCCGGATTGTTATGGGAGCGGCTGGACAACATTCCCTACCAACTCCGCGCGATTCCCATCGGAGTCTTGATTCTTTCCATCCTATTCGCCGCCTATGCCTACGGCCGACGGCGTGAGGTCAGCGAACTGAAGGGGCTGTTGCGTGACCTGCAGGAGCATGTGGGCGCGGCGCCTTCGGAAGAACAGCTCGATCAGCTCAGCCAGGTGATCATGCGCTCACAGCGCAATTTCAAGGAGTTGATCGATTCTTTTGACGATCCTGCCTGCGCGGTATCACTCGACGGCACGACGCGCACGGTGAACCGCCGAGTCGCGCAAATGGTAGGCCAGAGCTTCTCAGAGCTCGTCGGCAAGAAAATCTTCGATTTCCTGGATGAGCCGGCTGTGGGCGAGATGGAACGCGGCCTTGTCCGCTTTTTGCAACATAAGCGGTGGGCGGGGATGGTCCGGATGCGGCTGAAGAACAGCACACGCCCTCTTTACCTCGACTGCGTCGTGAATGCCATCGTGAAGGGCGACGAAGTGGTCGGGGCAAGCATTCTGGGACGCGATGTCACCGAGCAGCGGGAGAAAGAGCTGCGCTTTACGGAATTGTTCGAAACGCTGCAGGAAGGCGTCTACTTCAGCACTCCCGAGGGACGGCTGCTGGATGCGAATCCGGCTCTGGTAGCTACGCTGGGATACACGCAAAAAAGCGAGTTGCTCGCGGTCGAGCCGGCGGCACTAAATTTTGAGCCTGGACCGCCGGTGCTGGGACGCGCGCTCGATGATCGGGGGGGCGTGCGCACGCGCGAAATCAGGCTGCGGCGCAAAGACAGCTCGGCTGCGATATTTCTCGACACTTCACGCGCGGTATGGGACGCGGCAGGCAACATCATTCGCTATCAGGGAACACTGGTTGACGTGACCGATCGGCGAAGGATGGAACGGCAGCTGGCGCGGCAAGAGGAATTCCGCAGGCGGCTGCTCGAAAGCTTTCCTGACCTGATCCTGGTCGTGGATCTGGAAGAGCGTTACACGTTTGTCAGTTCGCGTGCACGTGATCTGCTCGAATATGAACCGGCAGAGATGCTGGGAAAGAAGATTTCGAGCCTGGAAGATCATTCGCCCGACCTCGCAGCTTTGTATCAAACGGTCGCTTCCGGCCACCAAATTTTCGGGTCGGCCGAGTATGGTGCGCGGCATCGCAACGGGAGTTGGCGCACCATGCGGGCGTCGGCCAGCCAGCTCACCGACGACGAGGGCAAGATCAGCGGGGTCATTATTTCAGTGCGTGACATCACGGTCGAGCGAAAGCTGGAAGAGCAGATCGTGCAGAGCGAGCGACTGGCCGCCATGGGGGCCATGATCGGCGGCGTGGCACATGAACTAAACAATCCCTTGACTACGATTCTCGGCAACAGCGAATTGCTGCTCGATAGCGTCAGCGATGATGCGTCGCGCAAGCGCATTGCCCTGCTGCAGCAGGATGCGCGCAAAGCCGCTGAGATCGTAAAAAACCTGACATATTTTTCGCGGCCCCCGGCGCCGGGCAAGAGCAAGATCAACTTGACGGAAGTCGTCGAGCGGACGCTGAATCTGCACGCCTATTCTCTGCGGAAGAACAACATCACGATTGATTTCCTGAAAGAGCCGGCGCTGCCGTTTGCCTTGGGCGATGCCCACCAGTTGATGCAGATTTTTCTGAATCTGATTGTGAATGCGGAGCAGGCGATCCGCGAGGTGAGGGACAAAGGAACGCTGCGCATTCGCCAGGGAAAGAGCGACACCTTGGTCTGGGTCAGCTTTCACGACGACGGCCCGGGCATTCCGAAGGAGAGTTTGAACAGCATTTTTGACCCCTTCTACACAACCAAGCGGCCGGGGCGCGGCACGGGATTAGGCCTGAGCATCTGCAAATCCGTCATGAAGGAACACAACGGGAGCGTGGAAGGGGCGAACGCCCCGGATGGTGGTGCGGTGTTCACAGTGACGCTGCCGGTAGCTGGATGAACCGACCTATCCCCGAGAATGCCGCTCCACTAGGGAACTTTTTCAGCCATATACGTCATCGTGCCGCCAGGTTGTTTGTCCAAAGATTCCACCTTCGTCGTGGTGCCATCTTTCGACACCAGATTCGCGCGGTCTTGGAGGCGCCGCGTGACGCTTCCACGCTGTCCGGGCAGCCGAGGACGGCTGTCCCCACCTGACTCCGCCTATCGCTCTACCGCCATCGCCACCGCATTTCCTCCACCAAGGCATAATGCGGCTATGCCACGGTGCACGTCGCGGCGAATCATCTCATAAATCAACGTGACGAGCACGCGCGCGCCGCTGGCTCCGATGGGATGGCCGATAGCGACCGCGCCTCCGTTGACGTTCACATTCTCGGGATTGAGTTTCAACTCGCGCATCACACCAAGAGCTTGGACCGAGAAAGCTTCGTTGAGTTCATAGAGATCGACGTCTTCGTTCTTCCAACCGGTCTTCTTCCAGATCTTGCGAACTGCATCAACCGGCGCCATCATGACCCAAGCCGGATCGATGCCACTTGTAGCTTGCGCGACGATCCGAACCATCGGCTTCGCGCCGAGTTCCTTTGCCCGCGTCGCGGTGGCGACCACGACTGCAGCAGCGCCATCGTTGACTCCGGGGGCGTTTCCGGCCGTCACGGTTCCGCCTTTTTTGAATGCCGGTTTGAGCGAGCGAAGAACTTCAATGGTCGTATCTTCTCGAGGGCTCTCATCTTTTTCCAAAAGCATCGGCGGCTCGCCCTTCTTCGTCGCTGGAATCTCAACGGGAACGATCTGTGCTTTGAAGTGGCATTCTTTTATCGCAGCAACCGCCTTGCGATGGGAATTAAGCGCAAACTCGTCTTGCTCCTCGCGCGTGATGCCGTATTTCTCCGCAACGTTCTCGCCCGTGATTCCCATGTGGTAGTTGTTGTAAACATCCCAGAGGCCGTCGTGCACCATGGAGTCGATGATCTCGGCGTTGCCGAGACGATATCCCCGGCGAGCCTGCGGCAGAAGATAAGGAGCGTTGGTCATGGATTCCATGCCGCCAGCGACGACGATGGAACTGTTCTCCGTTTGCGCGGCTTGCGCCGCAAGAGCGACGGCTTTGAGTCCGGAACCGCAAACCTTGTTGATTGTCATGGCACCTGTCGCCGGAGATAGTCCGCCGAATATTGCCGCCTGACGCGCAGGATTCTGACCGAGTCCGGCAGAGACGACGTTGCCCATGATGCATTCATCGACTCGTGCAGGATCGACGCCGGAGCGCTTGACGGCTTCGCGCACCACGATGGCGCCCAGTTGTGGCGCAGAGAATGATGACAGGCCGCCTTGAAACTTTCCTACCGGAGTGCGGCAGCCGGAGATAATGACGACATCATCGAAAGAGGGCATAAATCGTGCTCCAAATCGAATTCCCTGATTCTCATTATAGATGCCGCGGCAACATAATGCAGAGCCACAGGAGCACCGGGGGGGAACAATGTTTCGCGTTACGACGTGCGCTCCTTGAACAGGCTGCACGTCTGTGGAATTTGAGTTGAGGGTGCGAACGTGAATCGAGATTCATGCGCGAGCGGATGCGGGTTGCAGAAAAAAGTTTGCTGTCCTCGCACGTCGAAATCGATTCCCATGACTTTCGTACACCGACCTCGCGCAACCTTATCGTCATTTTTTTCTTGACTTCATTTTTCATTAACTCTATACATCAACTAGTTGCAGTAGAAGACCACTGCAAATTTTCCATGAAGAATGGAAGGGAGAATAGAAACAATGGCAACCAAGAAGAAGGCGAAAAAGAAAAAGAAACACTAAGAGAAGATCAGTACGAAGTTGACCGGGGGACGCGAAATGCGTCCCCTAAGTTTTTGCGGAGGATTCTGGGGCGCAGGCAGTTTAGTTGTTGCGCGCCGGAGAGGTGACCGCGATGGGAGCTCGCCTCTCGCGGGCTGGACACAAACCGCGGTAGGCGCAGAAGTCGCAGTGCACGCCGGGGTGAGCCTGAAAATCTCCTGCGGCAATTCCCGCAGCAGTCTCCTGCACGCGTTGACGCGCAACCAGCAAGTCGCCTTCACTGCGCGTTGTGCTGACCGGAACGTTATCTTCCAGGTTGTGGAAGACGAGCTCACCGACTTTATATCCCCATTTCTCGGCGGCTGCGATCGCATAGAGCGAAAGCTGCAGGCTCTCATCAGCGGCATCCTGATCGCGCCCCTTGCCAGTCTTGTAATCGATGACGGAAACGGTGCCGTCGGCGCGCGAATCGACGCGATCGATGCGTCCAACCACCGTAATGTCGCCCATGCGAATTTCGAAGGCCTGTTCCGTATGTAGTACTTTTGGCGGCGGGGCGGATCGCATGGATGCGAGAAAAGCCCGCAATTGTTCAATGCCTTGCTGCTCGTAAAGCTCGTGCTGATAGCTCTCCTGGATTTTCGAATCAGACAGATCTTGACGGAAGATGGTGATGAGCTCGTCCTCGGACTTCGGTCGACCTAAAGCGATGGAATCGAAGTAGGTCTTGAGCACGCGATGCACAGCGGCGCCATATTGCATCGCTGCGGCCGGCTTGGCGGCAAGTCTCCAATCGCGATCTAACTTGAATTGCAAGCCGCAACGCTGGTAGCTGTCGACGGCAGAAGCGCTCAGACGCATATGCAGATTCTGCGGCGCCGGCAGTTCCAGCCACTCGAGGATGCGAGACTCTGCCGGAGAGGCCGGAGAGGCCGCGGCCACAATCTCAAGCGTTCGTTGAGCACCGCAGGCCCGTGCGATTCGCAGCCAGTGGGAAAGCCCCTGGTTCTCGATCAATTCTCGGGTGTAACCGTCGGGATTCTTGTTGATCTTTCCGCGGCCTTCGCGGGCGTAGATACGCAGTGAGTCGCGAGCACGAGTCATCGCCACGTAGAAGAGGCGGCGTTCTTCCTGCTTGTGAAGCATCCGATCGTCATCTTCGGTGACGGAATCTGGATCCCGCAGCTCGGGTGGGAACGCGACCAGCGTCTCTTTGTACGAACATGGAAATGAATTCGCGTTGGCGCGAAGAATGAAGACGTGACGGAATTCGAGTCCCTTTGCCCCGTGAACCGTCATCAAGCGGACCGCATTTTCGTTTTCGCGTGCGGCAAGCGGGATCACCCCGCCGGCCTCGCTAAAATAGGCCAGATAGTCGGCCAGTTCTTCCAGGTCGGTGGTCCTGTTGACCTTCTTGTACTCCCAGGCAGCGACCCAGTTCAGCGCCGCCTGGAGGGGGAGAGAACCGGTCTCCAGTCCGAACTCCCGGACGATGAAGTCCAGCGCGGCGCGGGCTTTGGCTTGACGATCACGAATCTGCTGACGCGTTCGATCGACAGCGGCGAGCACGTCTGCCCCTCCTTCAACCTGACCGAGCACGGAGGAGAGTGGAATGACGGGACCGTCGCGCGAATCACGCGCGATCGCACGCATCGCCTGTCGCAATTGCTGCGGGTTCACATGGAAGCCCGGCAGCGCGGCAACGCGAAAGAGGCTGACGTCATCCCCCCCGGAAATGACGGCATTGACACAGGCAACCAGGTCGCGCACTTCGGGAGTATCGGCAACGTCCATGCTCTCGATGACGAAGGGGATTTCGGCTTCGGCAAGCTCCCGCGCTACCTCGTCGCGATGGAAGTGCGAACGATACAGAACCGCGAAGTCGGACCACTTGTCTTTGGTTTTTCTGTGCCGGTCCCGAAGCGCGGTCACCAGATCGGGCCCCTCAGCGTCATTGCCGGAGAGAACGACGACGGACACGGGAGCACTCACGATGGGTGTTCCGGCCTGCTCAGCTTCCTGCTCGCGCGCGGACTGCAAGGGAGTGCGCGGGTACGCGAGGACCGAGTTCATTCTGGCGAAAACCGGGGGATTTTTATCGATGAGGGCGAAGGCGCAACAAAGAATCGGTGCAGTCGAGCGGCGGTTTCTTTCCAGAACGATACATTTCGTCTCGGGAAAAGTGCGGCGAAACAGCTCAAACGCCGCGCTCGATGCGCCCCGAAAACGATAGATGCCCTGGTCGGGATCCCCGACGGCAAACACGTTTGCATCGTCGCCGGCGAGCAGCGAAAAGATCTTTATTTGGGCAAAGTTGGCGTCCTGGAACTCGTCAGCGAGAATGAATCGCGCCCGTTGACAGGCCTGATGCAAAACGTTCTGATCGCTGCGCAGGAGTTCGTATGCGCGCGTGATCATGTGGCTGAATGTGCCGAGATTGTTTTCACGCAGCCATTGCTCGACGGTGGAAAAAACGCGCGCGATTTCGCGGCAACGGCCGAGCACTTCCGATTCCGCAAGCACATTTTTCGATTTGGCTACGCGGGGAATGGGAACTTCTCTTCGCTCCAGCCGGTCGACGTATTGCGCGTACTTTTCCGGCGTGACCAGCTCGTCATGGCAGCGATCGACGAACTTGAGAAGGTCTTTTAGGAACTGGCCTACGTTGGCGGCGCGAATGAAATATTCCAGACGCAGATCGCGAATGCGACGGCGAAGGTAGATCCAAAGATCCTGCTCGTCCAAGACTCCAAAGTCCTTGCCCGCGCGCTTCAGCAAATCGAGGCAGTAATCGTGAAACGTTGTCGCGTGGACAGTTCTGCCGCCCAGCAGCTTGCGCAGCCGCTCCTTCATTTCGTTCGCCGCGTTGTTGGTGTAGGTGAGAGCGAGAATTTCTTCCGGACGCGCGTGGCCTTCGCGAACTAGGAATTCAACGCGATGCGTCAAGACGGAAGTTTTGCCGGTTCCGGCGCCTGCGACGACAAGCAAAGGTCGGTGAACGTGCTCGATGGCGGAGCGCTGCCGATCATCGGGAATGAATGGAGCAGGACGGGAGTTCGACTTCGACACAGCCATTGCGGCTCAGGATAACATTGGTAAGGCTGAGGAAGGGCACGAGGATTCCCCACTTCCGGCAACATCGGCCCGAAGCGGGGGCACAGCCAAATTCTCCTCCGCAAATTTCAGCTGCCCTCTAGCTCTGAAATCACGATTGCCGTTGCAGCGATGGCGGCGGTTTCGGCGCGTAAGATCGTGGGGCCGAGGGACGCTGAGATCCATCCCGCATCGTGAAACGATTTCAGCTCGTCTTCGGTCCAGCCCCCCTCCGGGCCGATGGCGAGGGCCACTTTGTCTGCGCGATCAGGCCGCAGAACCTCACGTAGCTGAACGTCGCATTCGGATTCGGCAAGCACCACACGCAGACCACAGCACGCTCCAAGCGCTTCTCCGGGCTTCGAAGGCATGCAGACCTCTGGCGGTGCAGGGCGACGTGATTGTTCTGATGCTTGCAAAGCGATGCGACGCCAGCGTGCTACGCGTTTTGCCGACGCCGAGGCCAAATGGGAATCGGTGCGCTGGGCTATGAATGGAACGATACGGCGGACGCCGAGTTCGGTGCATTTTTCAATCGCCCATTCCATCCGATCGAACTTAAAGACCGCGAGGACTAACGTGAGATCGGCAGATCTTGCAGCGGGAATTTCTGCGCCGAGTTCAAACTCTACTCGGTTATCGGCGATGTTGACAATACGCCCGTGGCGAATGGTGCCTTCCGCTGAGATGTCGAATTCCTGTCCTATCTGAGCACGGAGAACGCGCGACAGATGCAGGGCGTGATCACCGATGATGGCGGCACGATTGTCCGAGACTTCGTCGGCGATCCATCGGCGTCGAGTCATGAGCGAGTCGTGAGTGCGGAGTAGCGTGTCCCCAGCGGACCGTGTGGCCCTTCCTAGGTAGCTTTCACATCGAGCCCTCGGCGAATTCTGCCCTTCAAGATCGGAGTCCGAAGACGAACAGGCCGCGGAGTAGATCGCGGAACACACCGAGAAAAAAAGCCGTTTCCGAGCACCCTGCGCGAAGTCCTCGGTGGACTCCGCGTTTCAAGTTTCCCCCTGAGAAACTACCCGAAGATCTCTTTTACTTTGCCCAGCAATGATTGCAGCAGAGGTTGATTGTCGATTTTTGCGATTCCGTCGAGTTCCTGCAGTAATTCTCGCTGACGCTTGTTCAGCTTTGTGGGAATCTGAACTCTCACCTCGACATACAGGTCGCCCTTGCCGTGGCCGTTAAGCACGGGAAAGCCCTTGTTGCGAACGCGAAATGTGGTTGCCGGCTGCGTACCCTCGGGAATTTTCAGAGTATGCTCGCCGTCCATCGTCGGGACGCGAATTTCCGCGCCCATAGCGGCCTGCGTAACCGAAATCGGAACGACGCAGTGCAGGTCGTTGCCTTCGCGAATAAAAAACGGATGCTCTTTGACATGGAGGACGACGTACAAATCGCCGGCTGAGCCCCCGAATTGACCAACCTCGCCTCCGCCGGAGAAACGAATACGCGTGCCGTCTTCGACCCCCGCCGGAATCTTGGCGTCGATGGTGCGCTGGCGCACCATGCGGCCTTCGCCCTTGCATTTCGGACAAGGATCGGCGATCACGCTGCCCGTTCCCTGACAGGTGGGGCAAGTGCGCGCGATGCTGAAGAATCCTTGCTGATATCGAACCTGGCCACGGCCTCCGCAAGCGCGGCAGGCGGTTGGCCCCTTCCCGGGCGCGGAGCCCGAGCCCTGACAGGCTTCGCAAGCTTCATGGCGACGAACCGCCACCTGAGTTTCCGTGCCGAAGAAGGCTTGCTCGAATTCGATGGTCACGTCTTCGCGCAGATCAGCGCCGCGCTGCACGCGGCTGCGGCGGCGTCCTCCTCCACCGCCGAAAAGATCGCCGAAGCCGAACAGATCGCCAAAAATGTCGCTGAAATCCTGGAATACCGTGGGATCGAATCCCGGCGCACCGGCGCCTCCTCCGAAACCGGCGTGGCCGTAGCGATCGTAAACAGCGCGTTTTTCCGAATCGGCCAGCACTGCATAAGCTTCGCTGACCTCCTTGAACCTTTCTTCGGCGTCGGGATTGTTGGGATTGCGATCCGGGTGATACTGCAGGGCCAGCTTGCGATATGCGCTCTTGAGTTCCGTTTCTGTGCAAGTGCGGGTTACGCCCAGAACTTCGTAATAATCACGTTTCACGTGTGTGGTCAAAAAAATACCTTTCTTTTTGCCGAGTGCGGCCATTCAGCGCTGCACGTTCGAGATTGCAGGCTCCGACGGCAAGAAAACTTGTGAATCTAAAGGTTTTGCGGGTCTCGACTCTATTTCGCCGGATTCTTTGCCACCTTGACCATCGCTGGCCGCAGCAAACGATCCTTCAACTTGTAGCCACGCTGCAATTCTTCGATTACCTGATGATCAGGCGCCTCCGCGGTTTCGACCATTTCGATCGCCTCGTGGTGGTGCGGATCGAACCGCTCCCCATTGGCGGGAATCGCCCGCACACCAAGCTTCGCCAACGCGTCCTGCAACTGTTTATAGATCAGCTCAATGCCGTTGCGGAATTCATTCGACTCTGACTTCACCTGCAGGGCGCGTTCCAAGCTGTCAATGACTGGGAGCAACGTTTTGATGGCGTCGGCGAGAGCGAAATCGCGATACTCCTGCTGCTCTTTGGTGGAACGGCGGCGTGCGTTTTCGAATTCTGCCTGCGCGCGCGCCAGCCGGTCGAGCAACGCGTCCCGCTCATTTTTGACCTTCTGCAATTCCATGGTCAATTCCGATGTGCCGTCGGCAATTGTTCCGGCGGAGGTTTGCTGGTTTGTACCCGAGGCTTCGTCGTTGCTTTCCGCTGCTGGTAGTTCGTGTTCCAAATCGATTCCTGCGTTTTCCACTTGGGTTTTTCCGTTTGCTTTGCCCATAACTGCCTTGCTTACTCCGATTCATTCAAAATTTTGTCGAACAGCCGCGCAATGTAGGAAACCGCCGTGATGGTGTGCTGATAATCCATCCGCGTTGGTCCGATTACGGCCAGTGAACCCATCATCTCGTTTCCCGCGTGTGCGGGAGCACCGATCAGAACGAAGTTGCGCAGAGAAGGCAGTGCCTCATCGAGACCAATGACCACGCGCACCGCCTCCTGCTTGACGTCGAGGTAGGCGCCTAACAGTTGGATGACTTTTTCCTTCTCTTCGAGCGTCTGTAGCATTTGCTGCAGGCGTTCGCGGTCCTGTTCACCGGCAACGAGATTGGCCGCGCCTTCCACGAAGACCACTTGCGACCCCTGCTCCGCGGCGAGCGCACCTTGTTTATAGAGTTGCTCCACAGAATGCATCAGACGGTCGTATTCGCTGCGTTCTTGCTCAATGCGGCGTGCGAGTTCGCAGCGCATCGCTTCCATGGTCCAACCGCGGAAGTTGTCGTTGATGTAGCGCGCGGCGAGATCGAGATCGGATTGCGAAAGATCCAGCCGCAGCAGGCGATCGCGGACAAGCCCGGAACGCGTGACCACAACGGCCAGAACCTTCTGATCCCCGAGTCGAGAGAAGTAAACGTGTTCCAGCGCGTTCTTCGGCCCGCTTGCCGCCACTGTCACCCCGACATTGTGCGAGATCAGCGACAAAACGTGCGAAGTTCGCTCCATGAACTCCTGCACATTGCTGATGCCGGACAGCGAATCGGAAATCACGGTCTCATCCTGCGGAGCCAGCCGAGCACTGCCGGAGATTTGCTCGACGTAATACCGATACGCTTCCGTGGTCGGGATGCGTCCGGCCGAGGCATGCGGCTGCTCGAGGAAACCGGCATCGGAAAGGTCCGCCATAACATTGCGGATCGAGGCCGGACTGAGTCCTTCCCGGTTCGACCGGGCTAGCGTGCGCGAACCGACCGGTTCGCCGGTGGAGATGAAAGTCTCGACGATCGCGGTCAGAATTTCGCGTTCACGCGTTCCGATATTAGTGTCGGCAGGCATGATTTCGTGTCAGGGTCTTCGACCGCACGGTCTGGACGGCCGGCAAAACCGGATCCTTTGCATTCTAACTAACCATATTAGATGCAAAAGCTTAGCTTCTTGGACCAAACGCCCGACCCTGCTTGGATTCTAGGAACGAGGCGGAAAGGTGTCAAGAAAAGGATAGCATCCCTGTTATTGTTATTCTGTCTACTTGCATGAAGGCGCAGCCGCACATCGCTGTGATCGGCGCCGGCGCATTCGGCGGGTGGACCGCGCTCCATCTTCGCCAACGCGGCGCCCGAGTAACACTCATCGATGCGTGGGGTGCAGGGAACCCGCGATCGTCGTCCGGTGGGGAGACGCGCGTGATGCGGGGGACCTACGGGCCCGATCAGCCTTATACAGAAATGGCGGGTCGCGCATTGCAGCTGTGGGCGAAATACGAGCGCAAGTGGAAGCGGAAGTTCCTGCATCGCTGCGGTGTGCTGTGGATGGCTTCGGGCTGTGACGATGCCTTTGAGCGCGGATCGGTGGAGATGCTGCGAGCGACAGGCATCAAGTATCAGGAACTGTCGTCCGCGGAGATGCGGAAGCAATGGCCGCAGATCAATTTCCAAGGAATCGAGTGGAGCATCTTCGAGCCAGAATGCGGCTATCTGGATGCGCGGGCCAGCTGTGCGGCAGTTGTGGAAGTCTTTGTGGCAGCAGGTGGGGAGTACAAGCAGGGTAAGGTTTCATTGACGGGATTGGCCACGCCACTGCCGCGCGGCTTGGTTTTGCTGGACCAGCAGAGCCCTCGACTGAAAGCCGACCTCTACGTTTTTGCCTGCGGACCATGGATGGGAACAATGTTTTCCGTCCTCCGCAAATTAATTCGATCGACCAAACAGGACGTCTTTTTCTTCGGTCCGCCGATGCCTGGTGCAGTCTATTACACAGACGCGCATCTTCCCGTCTGGGCCGACCGTCAAGGCAAGTTTCGCTACGGAATTCCCGGCACTGACCGCCGAGGGTTCAAAATCGCCGATGATACTCGCGGTCCCGACTTCGATCCGACCAAGGGTGAACGCAGGGTCGATCCAGAGATGCTCAAAGAAATCCGCGAATACGTCGCCTTTCGCTTCCCTGCCCTAAAAGACGCACCCTTGGTCGAAACCCGAGTCTGCCAGTACGAACAAACGCCCGACAGTCACTTCATCGTCGATCGCCTGCCCGCAAACGAAAACGTGTGGCTGCTGGGAGGAGGATCGGGGCACGGCTTCAAACACGGACCAGCCATCGGAGAGATGATGGCCGATCTGATCCTGAAAGACCGCGAACCGCAGGCGATCTGGCGGCTGGCGAGATTTACGCAGCACTCACCACAGAGCAGGGTGGGCGACCCGTACTTGAATCTGAAGTGAAAGACCACTACTGAATCTGAATTACGTTCGACGGCGCGTTAGCTTTGATTTCTCCAACACGCTCCACCACTTTGTGCGCGAAATCGTAGATAGATTTTGCGTGCGGCGAGTTCTCGCCTTCGAGCACAATCGGTTTCCCGCTATCTCCGGCCTTCCGCACTTCAGGATCAAGCGCAATGCTGCCGAGGAACGGTACCTCGAACTGGTGAGCGGTTTTTTCGGCTCCGCC
>JASHRE010000213.1 GCA_030037515.1 Candidatus Sulfotelmatobacter sp. | reverse complement strand
CGAGGGAATCAACCGAACCAAGAAGCCGCAAAATCGTGTGCCGGAAGAGCAGTCTGTCTCTGAGACGAACAGAGACGTCCCCGCCTGTTCAAATCGCTTGCCAGAGATGCAAGCACCAGAATCAACCCCAGACACGGGCACCTTCGGGATCGCCGCAATGGTTGATACGGTACGGCAAGATCTACATTACAGCGGTCGGATGCTGGGAAGAAAACTTCTCTTCACATTAGCGGCAATTCTTACCCTCGCGATTGGAATCGGGGCCAACACCGCTATTTTCAGCGTCGTCAACTCAGTTCTGCTCCAGCGCTTGCCGTATCCCGAGTCAAATCGACTAGCTGTCATATGGTCTGCCTTCGGAAGGGAACAACGCGCGCCCTCCTCCGGTCCCGAGCTCATTTCGCTACGCGAGCGCAGCCGTCTTTTCGACCAGTTTGCCGGGATCTGGGTGCAAAGCGGAGCATTGACCGGCAAGGGGGAACCTGAGCAGGTCAAGCTAGGGTTGGTCACTTCGAATTTTCTTTCCCTTCTAAGCGCTGGCCCGCACGTGGGAAGATTCTTTTTGCCTCGAGAAGAAGGAGGCGGCAGGTCGCCGGTGGTGGTCCTCAGCCACGAATTATGGCGAAGACGTTATGAGTCGGACGCGAAAATAGTGGGGCAGTCGATACTTGTAAATGGACAATTATGCACTGTTGTGGGCGTACTCCCCGCTGGCTTCAAGCTCATCTTCCCAGAAGGCGCAAGCGTTCCACCCAATGTCGACGTATACGTTCCGTTTCAATGGGACCTGGCAAAACAATCCCGCGATCAGAGTTACATTCGAATCATAGGACGCCTTCGGGATGGTGCAGCGGTGCGACAGGCGCAGGCCGAGTTGGATAACATCGCAGCGCAACTGCGGTCTGAGTTTCGCGAATATTCAGAGCAGAACCTTGGTCTACAGGCACTCTCACTGCAAGGAGACGTCGCCCGTAACGCCCGACCTGCTCTGCTTGCGCTGTTTGCCGGAACCGGGTTCGTTCTCCTGATCGCGTGCGCAAATGTGGCGATGCTGCTTATTTCGCGCACGAACGAGCGCCGAAACGAGATAACACTGAGAGCGGCGCTAGGGGCGACACCAGCGAGAATCTTTCGCCAGCTACTCACCGAGAGTATTCTCTTGTCATTTTTGGGCGGCGCGGTAGCGTTAGCTCTCTCCATTGGAATCCTTAGAATTTTGTGGATTTTGCAACCGGCAGGCATTGCGCGAACGACTCCAACTGGATTTAACGTCACGGTGCTGGTCTTCAATTTGATAGTGTCGGCGCTTTGCGGAGTTTTCTTTGGGCTATCTCCGGCACTGGGAGCAAGAGGCTTGAAACCAGCTTCCGTACTTGGAGAAGCCTCAAGAACCACCACTGAGGGCAAGCATCTCTCCCGGCAGTTACTGATCGGATGTCAGGTTGCTCTGACGTTCGTCCTGCTGACCAGCTCTGCACTGCTGATTCATACATTTATCAATGTGTTGCGCGTTGCACCCGGATTCAATCCCAATGATGTGCTAACCTTTCAAGTTTCACTACCCTCTGTACGCTATCCGACTCCTCAGCTGGCGACTCAGTTCATTCGCGAAGCGCAGAGAAGGATTTCAACCCTGCCTGCCGTCCGTTCGGTTGGTGTCGTTTCTCATCTGCCATTCGATGACAGCCTTCCTAATTGGTACGACTATTTCTGGCGCGAAGGGGCACCGCAACAGGAAAAGAATACGCTGATGGCGGATCATCGCTCGGTTTTGCCAGGTTTCTTTGACAGCCTTGGCATCACCTTCGTCGCCGGGAGAAATTTTGACACATCTGACGAGGTGGCGAATCGTAAGGTGGTGATCGTTGATGATTCTCTTGCGAAACAACTTTGGCCGGATGCCGACGCCATTGGTAAGAGGCTGAATGTGGTGAATGGCGACTTTAATCGGGATGTGGCCGAGGTGGTCGGTGTTGTGAGGCATGTTCAATACCATTCGCTGACAAATCAGGTTCGTCCACAGCTCTACCTGCCATATGCCATGGCCGTTAGAGCCAATATGTTTTTTACCGTACGCGCTGAAGCGTCTCCACAAGCACTTATCCCTTCGATCCGGAAGGAAATGTCGCAGCTTGATAAAGACCTTCCTATCGCGAAAGTCCGCCCCATGGATGACTATGTGTCCGACGCCCGGATGCAAAGCCGCTTCGTTGCTATCCTGTGCGGATCACTGGGAGTAATTGCTTTGTTGCTTTCCTGTATTGGGGTCTATGGTGTGACCGCCAGCGTCGTGACAAAGCGCACGAAGGAAATTGGTGTCCGCATGGCTCTAGGCGCCCAACGGCGTGCAATCATGATGATGGTTTTACGCGGGAGCATGCCCGCGGTGATTTTGGGTGGCCTGGTTGGATCTGCGCTTTCCGTCGGCATGACCCCTCTACTTTCGAGTCTGCTCTTTGGTGTTCACCCAACTGATCCAGCGATTCTGGTATCTGTTTTGGTGTTCCTCTGTTTCGTCGGTTTGTTGGCCTCTTCACTCCCAACGCAGCGCGTAATCCGGGGGAATCCCATCACTGCATTACGTTGCGAGTAGAAGAAATGCGAGCCTGATCCGAGCGTTTCCTTCTCCACGTTCCGAAGTGGTGCCTAGTTTATTCGAGGCGACCAAGAGGAACGGGCTGCCTTTGAATTGTCGCGGCATGAGCCGATCGGCTGTCATGTCACTCCATCGATAGTCGATGCAACTGGTTACGGGATCCGAACTTCTTTTTTCAGGGGCCCGGAAAGGTTCGATAAGCCGATGAGCGCGAGCCGCCTACCGTTAGGTACGGAGAGAGTGTTCAGCTTTCTCTTCAGAAAATCTATCGCCTGCAGTATAGCCGCCCGCGTCGGGGCAGCATCGGCGAGGGCGTTTAGCATGACGAAATCGTGAATGGTGCCGTTGTACCGTGTCGCTACTACCTCGACTCCGGCTTCGATCAACTTGCGGCCGTACGCCTCGCCTTCATCGCGTAGTAGGTCATTCTCAGCGGTGATGATGAGTGTCTGCGGCAGATCCCGGAGTTGTTCGAGCGACGCCATTAGCGGAGAGGCAGTGGGATCTTTCCGCAGGCTGTGATCTGGAAGATATTGGTCCCAGAACCATTGCATAGCCGCCCTCGTCAGCCACGGACCGTCGGAAAACTGTTTGTACGATCCCGTTTCAAAGTCGGCATTGGTCACGGGATAGAAAAGAAGCTGACCTCCGATTCGCGGACCGGACCTTTGCTTGGCAAGGAGTGCGACAACAGTTGCCATGTTGCCACCTACGCTGTCGCCGGCGACCACGACACGCTTCACGTCTACACCGAATTCGTCGGGATGCTCGGCGACATAACGCGTTGCTAGGAGGCCGGTTTCTCACGTTCTAGGATCATTTGGTCGAAGGCCCACAGCAGCCTCTCCGATGGCGAATACGGCCCTGGCGTGTACGCTTTTGATCGTATTCCCGCCTGAGATAACTCGGAAATGCACCAATCCTGCCGGTTGGTTTCATCCCAGAACCTGACTGCGTCGTCGCCCTCGAAACCAGGCTTAGCCATTTCAGCGGGATCAAAATGCCATTCGCAAATCACTTCCGTGCGATCCACAGCCCGTGGAAACAACAGGTGGGTCATCATGTAATCGGGGTGCAGACTCAAAAGCAAGTTGGGATAAACCGCGTAGTAATACACCTTGCTGCACTCCTGTTCGCTCAATCCAGGAAGGTAGGCCCTGCGCAGCTTTCCGTCTGTGCTCATGGTCCTCGCGCCATCGCGAAACTCCATGGAGCCCCCAATGTAGGAGAGATTCGGCTCGTCGTTGTTACCCGATCGATAGTCCGAAATCGCATTTAGTGCTGGGTGCAATACGGGACAATGCAGGCATTCGTTATAGTTCAGCAGGATGAGCTTCCAGTTTGCTTTCACGTCGTAGCTGGTGCGACGGTAGAGGGCCAGTTCGCCCATTCGCCAGTGCGAAAATTTCTGGGGCAAGTCGGCCAACTGCGTCCTCAGTGACTGAGTCGTTTTCGCCATGTTGATGAAAATGTGTCCATCCCACACATCTGTATCTACGTCGTGCAATGGATACTGTTCCCGGCGAAAAATCTCATGCATGTGCGGAGCTCCCAGCAGGCGACCGTCCAACGCGTATTTCCAGCCGTGGTAGCCGCATTGGATGTGTCCGGCAAAGTGCCCCTCCGTCACCGGACAAATGCGCGTACCGCGATGTCGGCACACGTTGAAGAACGTTCGTATGGTGTCCTTCGTCTCCCTCACGACGATCAGGCTTTCCCCCGCAATCTCTCGCAGGAAATAATCCCCCGGCGCCGGAATCTGATTGGACCGGCCTATGCAGACCCACATCTCGGAATAAAAGCGCCTCAGTTCGTTGTCGAAAACCGCAGGATCGGTGTAATAGCGCGCGGGTAAAGTCTTAGCCACATCGTCAGTTTCAGAAATCATGATCTGCTCCTGATGCGCTTTTCCAGTTGCGACAAGAAAATTGGAGGCCCGAGGATTTTTCCGCTTTCGGGCGCCGCAGTCAATGCCCGACAGTTATCAGAACTTGAAACCGTTAGGCCTGAAAAATCTGAGTTTCTTTCTCTGCCTCACGGCGTATCAGGACAGCATTCGCTATCTTTCCAAATTGATATAGACCTGGCGGGCTTGATTTAAGGTCTCGAAAACTGTGGCTTTCTCAGACTTCGTGTTCCAATCGCGATTGTTATGGGCTGCCTGTTCCAGGCGATCAATCCAAGAGACAAAAAAGGCGGCGTCGTCTCGCGCCCTCAGGCAAGACCCGACTACGTTCACGTAAATTGGACTCGTCGTCGCATAAACGTAATCGTCCAGCACCGGAGGTTCCGGCTTGTCGCTGAATGCCCGCAGCAGACACCATCCGGTTTGCGAAATCGGGATGGTGCCTTCGGCATTCGCAGATTGTCGATCGCCACTCAATTTCAAAACTTGAACTGCACCTCCGTTGCAAACGATTTCCAGGTGGTCGACCGGCACAAAGGAACGGAGCCAGGCGCTGAACCCAACTCGATTTTCTCCCGAAGCGAGTTTCAACTCGTCCCCCGCTTCCGCTCCGCGGAGAGTGAAACCTAAAAGAGGTCCGTTGGTTGCAAAGGTGTGTCCGCGCTTGAGGGCATTCAACCATTGCTGTGTGCTCACGGGAGGTTTTGGAATCTTCGCGTAAACGCGAGTCAGGCCGACCGGACCCCGCAAGGAAGCGTAGTTTGCCATCGTGTCGGAACCTGCTCCTGCGGGCAAGCGGAAGCCCGAGTTGAGCAGGCGATACCAGATCGAGGCCGTCAGGTGGTGGTCGCTGAACCCCAGAGCCTCGATGTAATCGACCTTGCCTAATGCAACGTCAACCGGCAGTTCGAGGGCCTCATCCAGCGGTTCTCCATTGGTGAGCGTGGGATCCTTCGCCGGGTCGACCGCGATGTCGAAGGGATGGACATAACCGACGAGCGCCTGCTGTCGGTGCGCCAGATCGGCAACGGCAGCGTTCGTTGGAAACAGACTCGCTGCCGATGTGTTGCTGTATGACGCATAATCCGGCAGCAGAAAGTTCTCTGTCAGATGCAGCAATCCCAGGTGGCCCCAGTAAGGCGTGTGAAATTCCTGGCCATGAAGAAGCCAATGGCCGGCGGTCGACGCCGGATCGGGCGTGGTTCGGAAGTAGCGAATGTCTGGGACGCGCTGTTCTTTATTGACAACAAGGTTTTCGACAAGAAAAAGATTCTCGGCGGTCGCCTGTGCGACCAAATTCGCCGGCGTATTGCGATAGGTGCCGCCATAGTTCATATGGACGTGAAGGTCGG
>JASHRE010000212.1 GCA_030037515.1 Candidatus Sulfotelmatobacter sp. | reverse complement strand
GCCCCCTCCAGAGCCAGATCAAGAGCGGAAACAGAATTCCCAGCCTGTGGATGATCGACGAAATTTCCGACTTGTGATTTGGCAGAATCGGTGGTTTTCAGTAACGCTTGAAACTCGGCGATCTGCTCGCTGGTCGCTTGCACCGCCAGTGCTTCGTGAAAATCCTTGAGGCTATCTTTTTCATCCACCGCATCGGGCCGCGTGAGTATGGTCGGCGGCGCATGCCCGCCTCCGTGTTGCGCATGAGCCGCGACAGAGAAAGAGAATAGAAATCCCAACAGCAAAGCCCTGCCCGTGGTCGAGGAACTGGTTGAGCACAGCATGACAGCAAATCTCCGAACGAACGAGGTCTGGGACGGAAGCGACTAAAGTGTAGCCTGTCTAGTAAAGTGTAGCTTGTCTTAAGACCGTGACGAAAGCCAAGAGGCTTTACAGTTCTTTGCAAAATCCCGATCCTGCCGATTCAAGTCCGGCGCGGGATCTCACGAACTTCTCCCCCCGCAGTGCGATCAAGCAATTTGCAGGGGGGTGCTAGGCTAGAGAGCTGAAATCCTGGAAATCTTCTGGCCCTATGGAATTCGCGATTAGTGCGATTGCCGGTCTGTTGTTTGGCGTGGCGCTCACCTGGCTGGCGCTTCGTGCGCGGACCTCCGAGCTCGAAGCGCGTGCTTCGTTGATGCAAAAGGAATTGCTGGCTGCTAAGGGCAACGTCGAGCAGCTTCTTCGGGAGGAGAAGGAATTGATCGCGGGACGGGCCCGCATGGAAACGGCCCTCGATTTGGAACAGAAGAGCAATACGGAAAAGATCGAATTGCTGACGCAGGCTGGGGAAGATCTGCAGAATGCGTTTAAGGCATTAGCGGCGGATGCGCTAAAAAGCAATAACCTTTCTTTTCTGCAGATTGCCCAGGAAACCCTGAAGCGATTTCAGAGCGACGCCCGGGGCGATTTGGAGACGCGGCAGAAAGCGATCGCCGACCTGGTTGCTCCGGTACGGGAGTCGCTCGGGAAAGTCGATGCCCAGATTCAGCAAATGGAGAAGGAGCGCGGACGGGCGTACGGGGCGATGCATGAACAGGTGCAGTCGCTGATTACTACGCAGAAGCAATTGCAATCAGAGACCGGCAATCTGGTCCGCGCGTTGCGGACGCCGAATGTTCGGGGACGGTGGGGCGAAATCCAGTTGCGGCGCGTGGTTGAGATTGCCGGGATGCTTTCCTATTGCGATTTCGCGGAGCAGGAGACGATCACGAGCGAAACTGGACGTTTGCGTCCAGATCTGGTGGTAAAGCTGCCTGGCGGGAAAAGCGTGGTCGTGGATGCGAAAACGCCGCTGCAGGCGTTTCTGGATGCGTTTGAAACGACGGATGAAGAAGCGCGGCGCGCGGCATTGGCCAATCATGCCCGGCAGGTAGCCGATCACATCAACACGCTTAGCGCTAAGAAGTACTGGGAGCAGTTCGAAGCCACGCCAGAGTTTGTCGTTATGTTCCTTC
Source organism: Candidatus Sulfotelmatobacter sp. (assembly GCA_030037515.1). Lineage (GTDB taxonomy): Bacteria > Acidobacteriota > Terriglobia > Terriglobales > Acidobacteriaceae > Sulfotelmatobacter. The sequence goes on along the minus strand of JASHRE010000212.1, from coordinate 2,614 downwards.
CCGGGGAGACGTTCTTCAGCGCCGCACTGGAGCAGGACCCCGGATTGATTGAACATGGGGTGCTGAATCGGGTGATTCCTGCCTCACCGACGACGTTGATTGCGCTGCTCAAGGCTGTTGCGTACGGATGGAATCAGGAAAAGCTCGCTCGCAATGCTCATGAAATCAGCACATTAGGGAAAGAACTTCATGACCGGCTTCGCAATTTGGCCGCCCACATCACCGCGGTCGGAACGGGACTGGATCGTGCCGTCGAGGCCTATAACAAAGCGGTCGGATCGCTGGAAAGCCGGGTGCTCGTGTCGGCACGCAAATTCGCAGAGCTGGGGGCATCGGTCGCGGAGCAGATTCCGGAAATTGAGCCGGTGGAGACCACGGCGCGGGAGCTCTCATTTGATTGGGAGGACGAGGAAGCACATTCGTTGCGGCCGGAGGAGTGAAACTTTCTGCCCCCTTCGCATCACAGATCGAGTTCTCGTCGGATTTTATGGCAACCGGAGCCTCGGACACGACTCCCAAAACAACCACTTCCAGTGTTTCCCACAAACTGGAGTCGCTTCGGAACGCATCTACGTAGAAGCACCGATGAAAGTCACTAACTGCCAGCGACACCGGTCCATAAGTTGCCGTGAATATTAATTCTTAAAGAAACATTCCAAAAGACATATCAGACGTTCGAATTCGCGTTTATAATTTGGGAAGTCCATTATAGTGAAAGACTTAGCTTTCCCCGGACCAGGACAAGATGGCAGTGAAGTTGCTCATTGAGGAGCGGAGGGGGGTCTCAGCTAGGATGAACCTGAGCTCTCGGGGCGAAGGTTCGGCTAGGAAGTCCATGAATCGGGAAGGTCAATCTCGGTTTGTCGCCGTCCTGCTGTTCCTGCTGACGGTGGCCGCAGTCGTTTTTGCCGGCTTCAACTTCCAGAAGGAAAAACAGTGGGCGGAGCCGGATGATGGCGTGTGGTGGGCCGAGCGTAGCGGGCGTTTGGTGGCTGATCGTGTCGCCGCCGCCGGACAAGGCGCCAAGGCCGGGATCAAGCCTGGCGATCAGATCGTAGCGATCAATGATTTCGCTGTTAGGAACACGCCGGCGCTGGAACAGCAGCTCTACGCCACCGGGGTGTGGCATAACGCCTCGTATTCGCTGATCCGCAACGGAGTTTCTTTCGACTGCGAGGTTCTGTTGCAGCCCGCGGATCGCTCGCTAAACAGCTGGCTGCGGCTGATTGCACTCATCTATCTGGGAATTGGTCTGTATGTTCTGTTGCGGCGCTGGACCGCGCCGGGATCTACGCACTTCTACATTTTCTGCCTCGTTTCGTTCATTGCCTATTCGTTCAAATACACCGGCAAGCTGAATGATTTTGACTGGATAATCTATTGGTGCAACATCGTTGCCTGGTTGCTGCAGCCCGCTCTGTTTCTGCATTTTGTTCTGACGTTTCCCGAAAAGCGGCATTTCGTCCGGCAACGGCCGTGGCTGCTCGGCTTAGCATATCTTCCGGGAGCCATTCTGCTGGGCAGGCACGTGGTCGCGCTGAGGCTGGCCGAAGCCAGCGGAAATCTGCGCTGGAACATGGACCGGCAGGAATTTGCCTACGGCGCGCTGCTGTTCATGGTGGCCGCGGTGGTGCTCTGGTACAGCTACCGGCGCGCGAGCACGACAATTCTGCGCCAGCAATTGAAATGGGTCACACGCGGTACGATACTGGCGATCGTTCCCTACACCCTGTTCTATGTGGTGCCGTTTCTGGCGGGATCGCTGCCCGGCACAACAATGAAGCTGTCGGTGTTGTCGCTGGGTTTGCTGCCGTTGACGTTTGGATACGCCATTTTCCGCTACCGACTGATGGACGTCGACCTGATTTTCAAACGTGGGGTCGTTTACACCTTGGCCGCGGCGACGGTTGCCGGGATGTACTTCGCGCTGGTCGCGGGTGTGGCCTGGCTGGTGCAAATGCGCCGGCCCACCAGCGGCGCAGTGGGGCTGATTCTGGCCGTGGTCGTCACGGCATTATTGTTCGACCCGGTGCGCAAGTGGATTCAGGATCGGGTAGACCAGTTTTTCTACAGAACGCGCTACGACTATCGCCGCACACTGATCGAATTCGCCCGCGATCTCAGCTCCGAGACTGATTTGGACGCGCTGTTGTCGTCCGTGATCGATCGGCTTTCGCGCACGTTAGCGGTTGATCGCGTCGCAATTTTTCTGAATGGCGGTGATGAGCCCGAGCAGTTCGCGCTGACAAAGTCGTGTGGCATTTCGCCGCCGCACAATTTGGATCTCAGCTTTCTGAGCATTGCTCGCCCTGAGGCAGCGGGACATCTTTTCTTTGAGAACACGCACCAGGTATTACGCGAATCGGCCGGATCGCAGGAAGCGATTGCGCGGCTGGACTTGAACTATTACATCCCCTGCCGAGCGCAGCAGAGAACGATCGCGGTTCTGGGTTTGGGAAAGACGGTCAAAGGCGATTTCCTATCGAGCGAGGACGTGGAATTGCTCGAGACCTTAGGCGGATATCTGGGAATTGCGATTCAAAATGGCCGTCTCTATGCGTCCCTGCAGCAGAAAGTTGCCGAATACGAGCGTCTGAAGGATTTCAACGAAAAC
>JASHRE010000211.1 GCA_030037515.1 Candidatus Sulfotelmatobacter sp. | reverse complement strand
CATGAGAAGCCCATGCGGTCCATCGCGCCGGGACCAAAATTTTCGACCAAGATATCCGCTTGTCGAACCAGCTTCTCAAGAATTGCTTTGCCTTCGGGGGTCTTAGTGTTTAAGGCAAGAGATTTCTTGTTACTGTTCAGTTGTGTGAAGTAGAGCGCGTCAACATTGGGAATATCACGCAGTTGGTGGCGGGTAACATCGCCACCATCCACCCGCTCCACTTTCAACACATCCGCACCGAACCATGCTAATAGTTGATCGCATGCAGGCCCAGCCTGCACTTGAGTAAAATCTATGACTTTGATTCCTTCGAGCGGTAGACTCACGACACTTATCTCCTTATAGACTTTTCTCTCCATGCATCTCCAACGAAGATTGGGGTTTTATGCTCTTCGCTTCCAAGGTCCGCAAGCGTGAAATTTTTTCGTCGAAATGGGGACACGCGTTGGCCGCAACTCAGGGGGGCGTCGAGTTTGTTTCGAGGATCTCTCCTGTTCCTGCCGAACTGGCCATGGTGATAGGTGCTAAAAGCGCCGAGGCCCCGACAAAAATGGCTCACGCATCGTCTACGCCTACAGATCGAAAATTTAGGGATTTCTATATCTGCGACGGTCTGACCGTATGAAACCCTTCAAGGTTGGCCAAGGAACTAAGAACAAATACTCCCAAACCCGAAAATAGGTTTTTGTGACCCGCCGTGTCAATCCAGTGAGGACCGTACGCTACGAGGTCACCGCAACTTTGCACTCGCCCCCCGGCTGCACGCTAGCCAGCGAACGTTATTGTAGATTGACGCAAAAAACGCACCGATCACAATCAACGAAGTCGTAGATATAGCCGAACATGGGCTCCTTAAGGCCACATCGGTTGCAGGGGCGGAACAACGATCGTCATTTGATAAGTCAAGGTTCAGATAGCCAAGCATGCTTAGGTCACAGAGAAGTTAAGTTTCTTACGGGATCTGCCGCAAACTGAGTATCCGCAACTTTTTGCAAACCACGTGCGCCCGTTTCCAGGTCTCATCATTGATCCATCGGACCAATTGCACTTTCTTCGCTTTCTTTCTATATTTGCCGATATTTGCCACAACAATCCGGTGGCGGGCCAGATCAGATCACAGAGGGAGTTCTTCCGACGGCGGATAACGATGTTGCTCCCGCCCAACTTTGCCGTCATATTTTTTTGTTGTTTTGAATAGCTCGAGATGACCGTCCCCGGAATAAGGTCTGTATCGATCACGCACTGCCTGCATTTCCGAGGCGACATCGGTTGGAAGCCGCGTGCTATGGCTACGTTTTGGCGCAAGACGTCCACCGAGTCGATACCGCAAATGGTGGTTGCGACGGGCAGACTCATGGCGTAGCGCAGGGCCTCTTCTGCGATGGTGAAAGAGGCGTATCCGGCAGTGATGAAAGTGCATCCGTCGCCACGATGTCAACCAGGTTTGTGCTGGAGTCGAGAGCGATTGCGGGTCAATGACACTCCGCGGCACATTCTCTTGTTGCTGGCGGAGAGAATTTGCTTGAGTAAGCGCAATCTCGCTGGCCGCAACGAGGGCCTCCGTACGCGCCACCTCGATGGGAGGCATACGTCCGACGGCTAACTGCTGCTGGTTATCGCTCAGCAGATTATTCGCAGCATCCAGAGCCATTTGCTGCACCTTGACAGAGTTCTGCAAACTCACGAGGTCATAATACAGACTCTTACAGACTCTCTACACCGGAAACCGTGCTGATCGAGAATCGCCGAGGAAATCTTAGTGTTGGTCTTGGCTATGGCAATGTAACGGGTATTGTTTTTCCGACCAGCGCCACGAAGCAGTGGTTGGGCAATAAGAGCGATTGCATCTAGGATGTGTGAACGGAACCGCAGACGATCGTCCCGAGTAAAAAGACTCGAGGAAGTTGTTGATTCCAAGCTGGATCGAAGCACCAGTAGAGAATCCTTTCACCGCGATCGTGTTTCCCGGAGTGTTATTCGTAATCGTTGTGTCCCCCCCGGTGGCGGAAGCAGGGGTTACTATCGCATTGCTTGGGTCTCGCCGGATCATCCGTATCGCCCCAGCAGATTGAGGTCGAAAACTGGTGCAGGGGCGCCGGCCGAAAACGGCTCGGTGGCAATCGAGAGAGAATGTTGTGCCTCTAGGCGGACGGATGAAGTTCTGCCCCAGGTCGAAGAGCTGCTGTTGTGAAAGATTCTTCCCACCCAATCTCAGCTGCACGATGGGCACACTGGAAGCGTCGTACTTCAATATCTGCGGGGGGAGAACGCCTGGGGGTAACTGGCGGAGGATCGATTGAGCAAGAGCGGTTACCTGCGCGATGGCCAGATCGATTTGAACGTTGGGTTGAAAATATACCTTGATGACGCCCACGCCTGTGTAGGACTGCGATTGAGTACTCTTGATGTTGTTGACTGTCGGGCCCAGCGCTCGCTCACAGATTCCCACGATCCGCTTCGACGTACCATCTGCGTCCAGGCCGTTGTAAGTCCAGATAACGCTGACAATTGGAATATTGATCTCGGGGAGAATGCCCGTAGGCGTAGTCACAATCGCGGCACCGCCGAAGATAAAGATCAGCAAGGCAATAATGACGACGAATGACGACGGTATAAGGCCTCCGAAGTGCTAGACTCACCAGCCACATGGCTCTCTGTTTCCACGACGCCTCATACTCTCAGCGAACTGCCAGTCGATTTCTCGTTTTCCGTTTTCCTGGCCCTCGTGTGGAGAAATGAACGCTCATGTTTTCGAGAATCTCGCAAAACGCCTCGCGCTTTCCGGAGTGATCCGTGAGTAGAGTCGAGATTCACGCCAGTAATCGTTTGCGAAGAGGCGGCGGAGCACAACACCGCGAGGCGTTACAGAATTGTGAACCCACCTCGCTACCGAAAGGGTGAGAGTGGTAACCCTCCGCCTAAAGCAAACGCCCGAGTTCTATCCCAACCAAAATCCCCGGCTGCCTGACTCCCTTGAGCGGCTCGAGACCACAGTCGTTACAAAAACATTCGCGTCAAGCGCAGTCAAAAGAACACGATGTCCAGCTGGATTGACGGATTGACCAATGGGATGACCTCATCGACTCGCGAACCAAAGAGGGTAGAGGCCTAACGCTCACAAAAAAATAGTTCTGGTTATTCGTGGCGCAAGGACTCGATCGGATCCAGCCGCGAGGCCCGGAATGCCGGCACCATGCCACTAACTAGCCCGACGGCGCCAAGAATGAGACTAGAAGCGAAGAGGGTTCCGGGAGCAATGATTAGACGAATGTCTCCCGCCTGTCCGTTCTTGGCAAACGCGCTATAAAACGTCAAACTTCCCACGGAAAGCGCAACCGCGTAGGCCAGGAGCACTCCGAAGACTCCGCCAATGAACGTTATGGTGAGTGCTTCCGCAAGAAATTGCATCAGGATTTCCCGACGTTGTGCGCCTAAAGCCTTCAACACTCCGATCTCGCGCGTCCGCTGGGTAACCGAAACCAGCATGATATTCATCAGCCCCACTCCGCCGATACCTAGCGTCAGTGTTCCGATAAAGCCCATTAGGATCTTCAATCCCAGCGTGATGATTTGAAACTGATGGAGCTGCGTCATTAGGTTGAACACTCTGACAGCTTGACGGTCCGTTTGGTTGAACTTATGCTGCGACGCCATAATGGTTCGGACCTCCGGTTCGATCTGTTCGAACTGTGGCGTCTCGTAGTTAAACCAGATCGTGTCGAGATAATGTGTGTTCTTCAAATCGCTCATAGTTGTGAAGGGGATGTAGACCACTCGGTTGATATCGTCATTCCCCTCCTGCATTTTGGCACTCAAAACGCCAACCACTTCAAAGCTAAGTCCGTCAAGCCGGATGTGCTCACCGATTGCATTACGTCCTGAAAATAGCTTCTCTTTGGCTTCCGACCCAATCACGGCGACGCGAGCGCGCTGGATCTGGTCCTGCATGTTGTAGAAGCGTCCCTGGCCCAATTTGAGCGAGCGAATCTCGCACACATTGGGATTGTTTCCGCTCACCGTGAAGGTGAAAACTCTGGTGTCGTATTGGACGTTCGCCTGCTTCTCAACATTGGGAGTGATGTGTGTGATTTGCGGAAGGTTCGTGGAAAGGTCGTCGACGTCGTCCGCGGTGAAGCGGATATCCACTCCAGATTTCTGGCCGCCAGCCTGTGTAGAAGTCTTGCCCGGGACGACGATAACGAGCTTAGTGCCGAAATTGGCAAAAATATTCTCGACGGCCTGGCCAAAGCCATCGCCATAAGCCAGCAGCATAACAACCGTGGCGATACCCCAGCCCATGCCCAGCAT
>JASHRE010000210.1 GCA_030037515.1 Candidatus Sulfotelmatobacter sp. | reverse complement strand
ACTTGGTTGAGAAACTGAAGCGCATCGAAAAACTGTCGAAGCGGTTGCGGGCGCAGACGGCGCCGTAAGAAAACTGAGGGGCAGCACCTGCTCGACTCGCGGAATGGCGCGACTCACCTCAGCGGCTGAAGCCCGCGAGCGGCTTCCGAGCCCGTGCAGCGCAAGTAAACTCGTACCCCTCCCGGTGTCTCCCGCATGATGTCGGTTCCTAAGTTCCGACACGCGGCGCTTCGCTCCGCCGGTCAGCCGAGTGGCGGCTGTCCCTACGCGCTAGAAGGTGATTCTCAGTCCGAACTCGATCTGTCGCGGCGCACCGGCGGCAAAATTTCCAGACTGCAGACCGGCGCGGAACGGATTCAGGCCGGTGTCGGTGATGCCGCCGATGACATTGGGCGCTAAGAAGCCATTCTGCTGAAATGTCGGATTGGGACCGGGATACAGACTGTTGCCGAACATGTTCCCCGCTTGCCCTGCATTGCCAAAGTTGAAGACGTTGAAAACCGCGGCGCTGGGCTCGATGGTCACGCGGTCTCTGAAAGTAATCGGCCAGGAAGCCCGCAGATCAAAGGCTTCGAGCCAGGGAACATTCATGGCGTTCACGTTCACCGAAGGAATGGTCGGCATGACCCAGCCGAGTGCGGTCATGTCGGCAGCGGTCATCACCTGGACCGGACCGTTGCCCGGGCACAAACCGTCCGCCACCAAGCAATGGCCGGCCGGCGTCAGAGTTCCGGCGTAATGTGTGTTATAGGTGCTGATCGTATTCTGGAAATTATTCGGATTCGTGTTCGTTGGGACCACGCTGAAGTTCAGGCAAGGAACGCAAGTCGCGAGCTCGGTTTTGCGCATGAATTGGCCGACCTGCGTCCCGGGAATCGGTTCGGGAGCAGCGCCGGAGCCGAGTCCGGAGCCTATCCAATCGGTGGCGTAGATCTGGCCGCCATTGGTGAGCTGGGGCAGAAGCAGCGTCTGCGCCAGCGGACTGAAAAAACGCCCCAACATGCTGACGTGGATGTGCTTGGGAAATTCGAATGTCCCGCCCAAAGAAATCTGGTGCTTGCGATCCATCCCGTTATCGCCGGTGAATTCGAGAGGGCGGTCGTTGTTGATTGCGACCGTGGCCAGATCCTGGTCGGGGGACTGACTGATGAACTTGCTGAAAGTATAGGAAATCAGCAGTTGCGCGCTCTTGATGCCGTTGGAGGGACGCGTAAATGTCTGCACCAGTTTTGCCTGCCCGCCGCTGTAGACGGAGCGGCCGATGGTCGACATCATGTCGAGCGTACCAAGGGCACCATTTCCAATGTTCGCTCCGGCGTTGTTTTGTCCGAGCGGAGTGACTCCCGGAAAAGCGCAGAAACTGCACGGGCCGCCACCCGTGGTTGCGGAATTGGAATCGAGACCGGCGGCCGAGTAGGCAGCCTGGGCCGCGGCCACACTTCCGAGGGCTGCCACGACGCATTGGGCTTCGCCGCGACCGGTGGGGCAGCCCGCCGCGGTCTGCGCGGCATCACGAGCGGCGATGGCATTGGCCAGATTGAACGATCGCGCCGCGCCGCTGTGGTTCTGATCGACGATCAGCAGATTGTGATCGCCGATGGAGCGAACGTAATCGGTACTGAAGACCATTCCTGGCTGAAGCTCAGTCTGGAAACCGAAATTAATCTGGATGGTGCGGGGAGTGAGAAAGTCCGGAGCGAACAAAGCGACGCCGTTCGCGTTCGTCGCATTCAGCGAGTTGACAACGTAGTTGGGATTGACCTGGGCGCTCGCGTTGGCCGCAGTCTCGGACTGAAATGCGCTGCTCAGGGCCAGAATCGAAGGCGCAGCGGCCGAGATGGGAGATCCGCAGAAGGTGGGCTTGACCTGATTGGTGGCCGGATCATAGACAACCGCCGCCCCGCCGGCCACCGGTGCGCCTACAGCGTCGCCGGCAAGACTTGTCGGCCAATAAAAGGGCATCGCATCGCCGAACCCGCACACCTGCGGCGTGTAGGAGAGCAAACCACGTGAGGTCCGACCGCGGCTGTCGAGCATAGTATTGGCCCAGAGAGTGGTGTCGTAGTAAAGCCCGGCGCCGCCGCGCAAAACGGTCTTGCCCGCGCCGCCGATATCCCAGGCAAAACCGAGTTGGGGCGCAAAATCATATTTCGGATTGCGCACCGGATTCCCCAGCCCGGGCTGCCAGTCATTCAAGATCGAGAGCCCGCCGAAGCTGTTATCGAGGCGTCCATCTTCGTGGAACCAGCGCAGGCCGTAGATCAGCGTGAAATTGTGGGTGTAGCGCCAGGTATCGCCGGCGTACGCTTCGATGCGATTGTCGGATAAGCCTCCGCCGGGATATCCGAAAGCACTTTTTGACGTGGAGAACCCCGCACCATTGCTGAGGTATGCGAAATCGGCGGGATAGGCCGTGGGGTCGGCGCTGGTGGCGCAATCAGCGGAGGTAAGGGATTCCGTCAAACAAATCCCGGTTGTCCCCACCTGTGGATTCAGGTTCAGCGGGGCGAAACCACCGGCTTGAAGGCGATCAAAATTTGCGCCGAAGCGAAAAATGTGATCGCCCAGCACACGGCTTCCGTCATAGCGCAGTTCGTAGTTCGATTGGAACAGTGCGTTTCCGGCGAACGGGCTAGGACCGGCGCAGTAGGCGCCGCCGCCCGCCCCGCAACTTCCCGCGACCGGCGCGCCGATGCTGATGCCGATGCCGGGTACGGGATTGTCCACCCCCCCGGGAATTGAAGCGGTAGCGTCGCCAAGGCCGCTGCTCATGCGCAGATATTCGGCCCGGATGCTGTGCACATAATTGCCGCGAGTGAAGTCGTAGCCGAGCGTGTGCGATGGAGTGTGCGTGGCGTTGCGCATCGCTTGCAGCGATGTACCGGCGCCAAACGAGCCAACCTGACTAAGATCATCGTAGCTGAAGCGATAGAAGGCGTGCGCATTGTCACGGCGCTGCCAGTCGAGGCGACCGTCGGCCACAAGATCGCGGAATGGTTGCGAGAGCGTATCGCCCAGAGCGTTGAATGGCGCGGCGAACGGGACCGCCGCAGTCAGATTCTGCTGCGTTCGTTCGGCGTCGACGAAATAAAAAACCTTGTCTTTGATGAGCGCTCCGCCCACCCGCGCGCCCAACTGTTCGCGTTGAAACGACTGCGTCGCTGAGCCCGGCAGCTTCGCTGAAATTGCATTCGGACGAAAGATGCCGAAGGCTTCGCCATGCAGATCGTTGCTTCCGGTGCGGGTCACGATGTTGACCGCTCCCGACGAAGTCATTCCGGTGGAAAGATCGAGTAATGACGAAGAGACGTTGACTTCCTGGATCGCGCTGCCTGAGAGATTCTGCGTCGGGGTTCCGACCGTTTCGTCTGAAATGCTGGTGCCGTCGACCTGATAGCGCACGGCGCGGCCTGAGCGGCCATCGACCGAGAGCGTAGTGAGTCCAACTTTGCTGGGACCGAGCTCTCCGGCATTGACGAACTGCGCTCCGGGCGCGAATTGGGACAGATCCAGATAGTTTCGTGTGTTGAGCGGCAGAGCATCAATCAGGTCCGCCGGAAAGACGCTTTGCAACGTGGCCTGCGTGGTATTGACTTCAGGTTGCACCGCGGGTATCTCAACGACTTCGGTTTCTTTGCCGGCCTGCAGCTTCACATCGGCGCCGGAAAGCTCTGAGACCCGCGTTGTCACGGCAAATTCTGCGGTTTTGAAACCTTTGGCTTTGACCCGAACCGTGTAATTCCCCGGCAAAAGCGGGCCTGAGGAATACAGCCCTGTGGTAGAGGTGGCGACCTCAACGACACCGGCGGTGGCCTTGTTCGTGATCGTCACGCTTGCGCCGACGACAGCCGCGTCAGCAGGATCAGTGACACTGCCCCGAATCGCGCCCGTGCCTACCGTCGACTGCCCCAACAGTGCCAGAGAGGAAAGCAGGATTGCACAGCCAAGGACCCGAAGCGGTCTGAGCCGCGACCTCCGGGAAATGAAGATAACCATGTCCACCTTTCGTTCGATGCCCGGGTTTTGGGGCGCAAGTCTTTTGGCCGGATTTTTCGGCAAATAGAGATTCATAATCGGTCAGGCTTGGTTTCGTCAAACCCGCGCTACTCAAACTTCAACAGCTTCGATCAGCGATAGTTGCCGATGACGCCGATTTCAAAACTCCGACTTGATTGTGTAGTAGCCGGCGCGGTGCCGCACATTGTAGGTGGATGCGTCTGCAACGCCCGTGACTTTCACCTGGATGCGCCGGAACTCGGAAAACGATGTACGTTGTGAAGGATAGTATGCCAGTAAATACTGCGTGCGCAGCTCATCGCTGATTTTCTGGAACGCTTTGTCGAGCTGGGACGTCGATGTGGCGTAATAATATTTGCCTCCGGTATCTTCTGAGAGCTGAATCAGCGCGTGCTCGCCACCGATCTCGCGTCCGGCGCTCTGTTCGATTGGCACGATGATGATCGAATACACGAGAGCCTCGGCTTCTTCGGCGGCGCGTACGGCTCCGTGGTAATCCACTTTGCTGATCGTGTCTTCCCCGTCAGTGATGAGAACGATGACTTTCCGTCCATGGCGCGGATCGAGCGCGCGGGACGCGAGGTAAATCGCATCATACAACGCCGTGGCCGCGCCGTAGTGAATGTGGTCGATGGCCTCATCGATTCGTTTCAGATCCGGCGTGAATCCCGGTGTGGATTC
>JASHRE010000020.1 GCA_030037515.1 Candidatus Sulfotelmatobacter sp. | reverse complement strand
AACCGACGCGATGGATATTCGCAAAGAACCATATTCGGTGCACAAGCAATATGGTTCGAAAGCCGGCGAGGCCAGTTTCGCCAATAACTGCCTGGTGGCCCGACGTCTCGCAGAACGGGGAGTACGATTCATTCAGCTTTATCATTGGGGATGGGACTCGCACGGCGCCGATGCCAAAGAAGCGTTGAACTTGGGCTTTAACGACCGTTGCCGTGAAGTCGATCAGCCAACTGCGGCGCTGCTCTCCGACCTGAAGTCGCGTGGTTTGCTCGAAGACACCCTGGTGGTCTGGGGCGGGGAATTCGGCCGCACCCCCATGAGAGAAAACCGAGGCGGTCAACAGATGAAGTATGTGGGCCGCGACCACAATCCCGGCGCATTCACCATCTGGCTGACCGGGGGTGGAGTAAGAACCGGCATTAGCCACGGGGAGACCGATGATATGGGTTACGAAATCGTCAAAGATCCGGTTGAGATACGCGACCTGCACGCGACCATGCTCTACTTGCTCGGATTCGATCATCACAAGCTCAACTACAGGTTTCAGGGGTTGGAACAAAAGTTGACCAGCGTAAAGCCAGCGCGAGTGGTGGCTGAAATCCTGGCATGAATGTTCCGGGTCGAATTCCTCAGCAAAGCAGCGGGCCCTCCACGCCAGTCCCCGACGCCGGTAGCATCTTCAGCCCATCTCGCCTTAGGCTCGTGTTGCTGGCTCCCATCCTGACCGTAACCATATTGGCCGCGTTTCTTCCTCCTGACGGAAACGAGCGTGCGGACTGGATCCAGTTCATCGGAGGCTTTCATCCGTTGGCGGTCCACTTCCCGATCGCGCTTTTCCTGTTGGTGCCCATTCTGGAAATCGCCGGTCGAAATACTCGTTTCGCTTATTTGCGTCTGTCGGCAGATTTCATTCTGGCGCTTGCAACTCTGAGCGCATCTGCCGCAGCGGTTCTGGGATGGTGCTTGGCACGCAGTGGAGCGTATTCCGGCCGGCTGATAACCCAGCACATGTGGGCGGGAATTGTGCTGTGCTTCGTCTGTTGGGTCGGTTGGATGCTGCGCACGCAGCCGCGCGAACTCAGTCTGACCTACGGCTGCGCCCTGGCGCTAGGAGTTGGACTCGTGGCATGGACCGGTTACCGGGGCGGGCAGCTGTCGCTCGGTCCGAATCACCTCACTGAGCATATGCCGAACGTGCTGCGTAATTTGCTCGGGCGGGCGGACAGCCGGGCAACTTCAGTCGTGGCCGATCCGAACACTTTTTACGGGGCACGAGTTCAGCCGATCTTCACCGCCTGCTGTATCAACTGTCACGGTGAGGACAAACACAAAGGCAATCTTCGGCTCGACAGTTACCGAACTTTAATGCGGGGCGGAAAAGACGGGCCGGTCATCGAAGCCGGAAACATTCACGGCAGCGATCTGTTTCGTCGAATAACTTTGCCGGCCAGTCATGACGATTTCATGCCCAAAGGAAAGCAGCCCTTGACTGCGGATCAGGTCAAGGCGATCGAGTTGTGGATTGGTTCCGGCGCCTCGGACACGCTCGCCGTCAATGCCATCAAGAACGCGCCATCGGGTTCTGCCGTTCCCGCCGAGGTGGAATTTGAGGAGATCGATCCGGTCGCAGTGGCCAAGCTGCGGTCGGTGATCGCAGCCCCGGTCTCGCAGCTGCAAAAGCAATTCCCTGGCGTATTGGACTATGACTCGCGGGCCTCGGCTGATCTGCGACTGAATGCCTCTCTCCTCGGTGGCAAGTTTGGTGACCGGGATCTGGAAGTCTTCGCGCCGGTCGCCGAGCACATCATTGCTGCCAACCTCTCGGGCACGGCTGTCACTGACCATTCTGCGGCCGCCATTGCCTGCATGAAGAAGCTTCGTCTGCTCCAACTCATGGACACGCGCATCACCGACGCCACGGTCTTGCGCTTGCAGGCCCTGAATCAACTCGAATCGTTGAATCTGTATGGCACTGCGATTACACCGGCAGTGTTGCCGATGATCGCAAGGTTCCCGAAGCTCGCGCATTTTTACGTGGGGCAGACAGGCATCCGACCTGGCAAATCCGTGCCCGAAAACTTGGTCGGTAAACTTGTCTTCTGATTGTTTACCTGCCAGTGCCGATTGAAGCGATAGCACCTCGGCAGTGGCACGCGGACGCGGGCTAAGTCCTGTGCAGAAGCGTCAGCCGACCGATCGGCAGCCACTCAGCTACCAGAATGTCGCCGTTGTGCAGGAAAATGGCGTCGTGCGGGGTAATAAATTTTCCCGGTGTGAACTGGGCGCGTGACTGGTTGCGTCGAGACCCCACGTCGCCGTTTTCCGCCTTGCCGTCTCCCAGCTGCGCCACCACCTTGCGTTCGCGATCGAGGATACAGACCTGACTATCCAGATCAGGGCAAACCATCCACTCGCCCTGAGTGTGGAAGTTGCAGGGCATGCGCATGTGCTCCTCATCTTTAATTGTCTTCAGGTGAGCGCCGTCGAGTGTGAAGATCTGAATCCTTCTGTTGCCGCGGTCGGCAACGGTCAAAACAGGCGTTTCGCCGCGGGGGTCGACCCAGAGACCGTGAGGAGTCTGGAACTCCCCGTCGTCCCGTCCCGGCCTGCCGACCTCGCCAAGAAATTTTCCGTCGAGCGAGTAATGCAGGATGTGGCTCGAGCCGTAACCGTCGCCCACGTAGAAATCACCGTTGGGAGCGAAAGCAACGTTGGTGGGCACGAAGTCAATCGGCCGCTCGCTATAAGCCGTATCTTCTCGCGGGTAACCGTGTACCCAGATTTCTTCACCGGTGAGCGTGGTCTTCACCACGCGGCATCGGTTGATATCGCAATGGTACAGGAACTCAGATTTTCCTTCGCGCCGCAGCTTCAGTCCGTGTTCCCCTCCACGAAACCCCTCACCGAACGCGCGAATAAAACGTCCGTTTTCATCAAAGACAACGATCGCCTCGCCGCGCATGCTTGACTTGTGGACCGTGTGCCCGACGTAGATGTTTCCCTGCTCATCCTGGCAAAGGCCATGCGTATCGCCCCACACCAGTCCTTGGGGTGGAACAAGCCAGTCATGGACGCACTCATAGATGTGCACTCCGGAACCGGTGACCGGAAGCCGAGTGCCTGATTTGTCAGAGGTGTGAAGATAAAACATCGACGGAAAGGTCGCCGCTAAACCGGCAGCTGAGCAGCTTGTCAGGAAGGATCTGCGAGTTTGTGTGTGCACGGCCGCACTCCATCGCACCAATTCAACGCGCCACGAAAGATATCACCCGTTGAATTCGAAGGCCACAGAAATAACGAGTCGCCAGACCCCGCGCCAATCAACTAAGACCTTTGATCACCGGCCTATGACAGGTTCGCTGGCATGGACCGGCGATAGCCGGGAAATCGTTTTTGCTTCTGCGCGCAGGGCCGATATGGGATTGTGGGTAGTTGCGGCCGAGGGATGTATTCCGGGGCCAGTAGCAGGGCCGGTGGGAGACGCGGGATGGCCTGCGGATGGAGCCTAAAAACCTGACTCAGTGGCTGCGACGGCCGCGCAAGTCAGCGAAGCCACTTCGTAATTCTGGCACGGATGTTGGTCGTCATGGATAATGGCGGGTGCTGTCCGAGCACTCCGGCCCATGATCATGCGTTTCGGTATTCTTTCTGCTTCTCTGTTTTTAACTGTCTGCGGCAACAGCTCAAGTGCGGGTCTGGCAGGGCACACGGACCTTGCCTACACATGAGGAAGACCCGCCCGATCCCAATCCGCTCATTCGATCGGTACGCCAATTTGGGCGTTTCAATATCCGTACAGGCGCAGAACTTCTCGTTGAAACTTCGCCCGCAGAGGACAGGGGGATTTATGCTATATAGCAGGAAATGACCTGTCGGAAAGAGAAGATGCGTGGGTGCAAAAAATCCTTTGTGCCTGACTCTCAAAACATCGAAACTGCCCACCCGAAACCGTGTTTATCGCTCAGCAGAGTTGATTAAAATCTTTGTTTTTGCCGCGATTTCCGTGATTGAAATCACGATTTCAGAGTTCCGTTGACGCTATTCCTCTTTGGGGAAGCGTTGATGGGAGATCATTAGGGAATCCCTTTTTGCTTCTCAATCTCTGGCAATCTGGGCACGAGCCACACAATTTTATTTGGAGCGCTAGAGCAGTTTGTAGTATGTTGCAGGCAATTGTAAGGAAAACGACCATGCCACAAGTGCGCAACAATGGAATACCCGCGTACAAGCGAATTCAAAGCGCGATTATCAAGCGTCTCGAGGCTGGTCAGTTAAAACCGGGGGACCTGGTCGACTCGGAACGGGAACTGGCAAGGATTCACGGCGTTAGCCTGATGACAGCTCGGCACGCACTCGCCGGACTGGAGCGCGAAGGGAAAGTGGTCCGCCGTCGCGGAGCAGGGACATTTGTCGCTGCTCCAAAAATTCATTTCAACAAGCTGATGAGCTACACCGAACAGATGTCAGGCCGGGGTCTGAATATCTCTTCCAAATTGCTCACTTTGAATGTGATCGACACGGCGCCCGAGATTGCCGCGCGGCTGGCCCTTCCCGCGGCCAGCCGCCTCATTAAGTTAGAACGACTGAGATTCGGAGG
>JASHRE010000209.1 GCA_030037515.1 Candidatus Sulfotelmatobacter sp. | reverse complement strand
TGAACCGCTTACCGAAGGTTGTCTTCTCGCGGACCCTGAAGCGCGCCGAGTGGACAAACACAAGCTTAGTCGAAGGTGACCCCACAGCCGAAATTGAGGAACTCAAACGCCAAGGAGACGGAAACATGTTTGTGTTTGGAAGCGCCGCTCTATCAGCAACGCTGACGGAACGCGGGCTGTTTGATGAATATCGACTTGCGATTGCTCCAGTCCTGTTGGGGCGTGGCAGGGCGCTGTTCGAGCCTTCCTCAAGCCGACTCAAACTGCGACTGCTGGAAGCACCCTCCTTGTCCAACGGAGGTCTCATCCTTCGCTACCAACCTCATCGAAGTCGGTGAGTACTGATCCATCAGCGCTCAGAACCTTCGCCAGGAAGATTTTGAGGGGAGTCGAGAAGGGCGCAGTGACGTTAGCCTCCCGGTGGCAGTTGGTCAGGTTTTCACCTGGCCGCCGCAGTCCGGTTTGACGTGGTTCTGTTTCCTCTTCCCGCTCATCGAACATCGAACTGGACAGGCGCGTTTCGCGCATCCAGCTCTCGGAGAAAGTTTCGAAAGTTTCACGGTTTTGCCCACGGAAAACTGACGGTGCGTCCATTGAGACGAACCAGCCCAAACTTGTCGTGCAGGAGTTGGTCAGAATACCGCTTGGTGCCTGCACCCTTCCGTTTATGTTTGGCGCGCAGGCACTGGCGAAGACTGCGGCGGCACGTGCGTCGTTCCACCGCGCTATTGGCTTTTCTGACAGGGCCCAGGCAGAAATAGTTGGCCCATCCAATCATTTGCCGATTGAGCTGTGCCCCTATCAGAAGCTGCCTTTCAACGAATCGAAAAGGTAATGAGTGCCCCCGAGTTTCGAGCAATTCAAAATCGCGGACAACGTGCTGAAATAAATGCCGAACAAGATGAAGTATGGCACGTTGCCTTCCGTGATGGTCCGACGCGTTTTTTCACCTTCAATGCACCGCAATCGCCGCCCCTTACTTTCGTGGCATGGTTCGATGATGCTAGGCGAGTGCAACCGAACGAGAATGTTCCGCTAATGGCAGACTCTTACCGCTGCACGCTGTTTTCGCAGGAAATGGCTCGTGCATGGGAACATTGATTTTTTGATTGGCTTCCGTCATCTGGCGTAAACAGAAGGCGATAGCGCTCATTGACGCCATGATGAGATTCTTCACCAACTACGAAACCACACCTCGTTAGGCGTGGGGCGCAATGGCCCCAGCTTCCGGTTGGCCGACGACCGGCGCCGAACTAACTGCTGGCTTCACCTCTGACCAAGTCCATGCCTGCCAGATGATGACCGAGGTGCATACAGTTTCGATCGTCGCGAAGAACAAGTACTCAGGAAGAGCAGGCGGCCTGCCCCATCCGGCCAGAGGCGGAACGAAGGTCAGGAAACCGTTTACAAGGGTTAGAAAGACCCCCGCGATTATATTTGCTAGCCGGTTCGCTCTAAACGGAAGCAGTCGACATGCCAGAATCATGGCGATGGGTATTTCCATCAAGACCGCTGAACCCATCAGAGCCCATGGGGAGAGATGTGGGGCGTCGGCTAGATTTGGCGAGCCAACAATAGCAAACAGGGCAACAACGTCCGCATACAAGTAGTTCAATAACGCGAAGATCCAAAACAGAGACAACCGCTCCTTTGTGTCATGCATGTCGACCCTCCTATGGAAGAGCAATGCAGGATCTGAGTCGCGCGCCTGCGCTCTGTACAGTGGCATTTGAGCACTTTGGGATACGGGCGAGAACATCAAAAGGATGCAAGGTCCGAGGGAGTATCCGAAAATTTCTGTGATTGAGATACCTAGCAACACCAATCTAGCAACTGCATCTCTTGCATCTTTTTGGGGCACTCATCCGTATTACGAGTATGGTGGGGGCGACCGCACTATCGCTGGAGGGGCTTGTGGCAGTGGATGCGGATGTGGTCCGGCTTCGCCGAGGCGACCTGGACGCTCTCTCGGAACTGATTACCCGGTACCAGAATCGGCTGTATCGGTACCTGCTGCGCATCGTGCGGCAGCCTGCCGAGGCGGAAGACCTGTTCCAGCAAACATGGTTGAGAGTGGTCGAAAAGATTCGTTCCTTTGATGCAAGCCGCAATTTCGACGCCTGGCTGTTCACGCTCGCGCGCAACCTGGCGATCGATCATTTGCGCCGGATTCGTCCTCAGAGCCTCGACGCGCCGCTCGCCAACAGCTGGTATAGCGAAACCGTGGCGGACCGGATTTCAAGTAAAGACCACACGCCGCTCGATCATGCTCTCGCGGCCGAGCGCCGAACGAAGATCAGCGAAGCGATGGCGGCGCTGCCGATGACGTATCGCGAAGTCCTGACACTACGGTTTGAGGACGAGATGAAGATTGAGGAAATCGCGCAGGTTACTGCGGTTCCGGTATCAACGGTGAAGTCGCGGCTACGGCGTTCGCTGGAACAGTTGCGTTATGCGCTTGAAGGGCGCTATCGCGGAGAGGCATGGCGATGAGGGAGCACGACAAGATTCGAGAACTGCTGGCGCTGGCCGCAGCCGACGCGCTGACGAGCGCGGAACAAGAACAGGTTGCGGAGCATGTGCGGTCTTGCATCGCCTGCTCGAACGAATTGGGGGCTTGGCGGCCGATTGCGAGCGAACTCCGCCGATTGCCAACGCCGCAGCCTTCTTCGTGGCTGGTGCAGGCCACGCTGGCGCGTGCAGAGGCGAAGATCACCGAACAGGCCGAGCGCGATTGGAACCGTCGCGTAATGATTTTTGTTCTGTCGTTTGCGTGGCTGCTGACGATTGCGAGCTGGCCGGCTTTCCATTTTTTGAGCGGACGTTTCGGAACCTTGCTCGGACCGCCGTTCAGCCATACGTGGATCAGTTTTGCCGCGTTCACCGCGCTAGGGTGGCTCGCGGGAGGGGTGGCCGCAGTGATGCTGGCAATCCGGCTGCGCGGCGAAAGGAGGTTGGCATGAGCCGCTTCACAAAGGAATTGCGCGTAATTCCAAAGGCAGCGTGGATCGTTGCATGGTTCGCCTATTTGTGCTTCACGGTGCCGGTGTTCTTCTTTGTCGCACCAACGGATCCGGAAGTAGGCAAATGGCCACGCTGGGGACAAGCGCTGCTCATTTACGGAACTTTCCTGTTCCAAGTGGCGTGGGTTGCGCTGATTGGATACATCTATGGCGATGCGAAGCGGCGGCAGATGCGATACGTACTGTGGACGCTGCTGGCGACTTTAGTTCCCTATGCGATCGGGATGATCCTGTATTTCATTCTCCGCGACCCTCTGCCGAAGACGTGCCCCGGCTGCGGGCATGTCGAAAAGGCAAAATTCCCATTCTGTCCGCACTGCGGCACTTTGCTGCAGCCAACGTGCCCGAAATGTGACACGCCCGTTGAGCCCACTTGGGCGAATTGCGCGTATTGCGGACAGCAACTGCCCGACCCGGCGACGCGAGCTACACAAAATCCCTCTGCGGCGACGTGACGCCGCGCGCCTTCGCGATTTTGCGGTCCGAGATTGACTGGTTTCGCTTTCTCCGTTTGTTCGACGCTGGTGGATTGATACTTAACGAAAACAGATGGCGATGTCAAAAGCATGCGCCTTTCATTCGCCTTTTTGCGGGATGGTAAGTGTTATGGAGATTTGTACGAAGCCGCTGGCGCGGCGGACGCTTGCGCGTGTTCGAGGGCGGCAGTTTTGGTGGAAGCAAGATTTTCTCTGCGTCGAGTGGTAACATGCTGGTGTGCCGAGTCTTTCCTTTGCAACGAAACTCGACAGTTGGCATAGCTCAGGCGATAAAATGGCGAAACGGCCATTGAAACCCCATACTATATATT
>JASHRE010000208.1 GCA_030037515.1 Candidatus Sulfotelmatobacter sp. | reverse complement strand
GCTGAGATTCGGTGCGGCACGAAACGGATCGCGCGGAACCGACGGACTGGGAGCGATCACGGCGTCCATCTGAATGCCGTTCCGGGTGTAATCGTGAGCGACGGTCGGCGCCGGCACAACCACGGGAGCGGTGAACGTGATCGCTGCGCGCGTGGAGCGTAATCCTTCTGCGGGCGGGGGCCCGATATTGGGATTGATCGCCAACAGATTGGTAACGGCGTCGGGCGACGACGGCAGCTTGAGATTGGGCGCGTCCACCACCTCCGGTGTCAGCGATCCGCGTGCGATCTTGATGGTCTGCGTGTGATGAAGCGCCTCGCTGCCTCCCGCCCCGCCGCTCACCCCGGACTGAGATCCGCCCAGGTCCTCGGTGCGTGGCAGTTCATCCCCGCTGTAATAGATGACGTCCCGATGCGAGAAACGTGGGTTTGCGTGGGGTCGCAGTTCCTGAATCTTCACTCGAATCACGATCGCGGCGAAGATCAAAAAAGCTTCCAGCAGTAGGCACGGGATCATGCCGCGATAGGGGAAAGCGCCGTAGGGCGCTTCCCCCGCAAGCCGCGATTGCGACCGCGCCAGCGCCGGGCGGATGGAGGTGACAAATTCCTCCCACCGGGAAGACCACTCCACCAGCAGCTGGGGCGCGTCGTGAAGCTGGCCGCGGACTTCGATCTTGGCCTCGAGTTGGAGCGTTTGTGTTACCACGCGTTAAGGCTCATTCCCCGCCAAAGTGATCTCAATTCTATCCCCGACCGCCGTCCCGGTCTCTATGGCGGTGCGGCACGGCAGTTCCAGTACCGACGCGGCGTTCGCCCGTACGGCAGCGAAGCGCCAGGGGCGCAGCTCGCTCTCGACGTGAATGACATGCATCCCCCGATCGAGATAAACCGCGTCGATCGCAAACCCCATCCCCAGAGTATGAACGCCATGGCAGGGAACGATCCAGAGTCCGCAGCCGTTACCGAAGTCACCAGCACTGAGGCCGAGCAAACCCCGCAGGCGGGTCCAATGCGTGTCGGCGACCGCGAGCGATGTGGCCAGACACGTATCGCGGGTCCGGTTCAGAGCGCATGCGCGAGCGGAAAAAACGGCCATGAAATCGATCCCGCAGTGGCTTAGTGGCCGGCCGTGGTCGGTCCCAGTTGACGGATCAGCGAAATCACCGCCGGACCGATCGTCACGAAAATGATCGACGGCAGGACAAAGACCACCAGCGGAGGAACCATTTTGATGGTGGTTTTGGCCGCCTGTTCTTCGGCGCGTTGTCGGCGTTCGGTGCGCAGCGAATCAGAATGCACGCGCAGCGCTTGGGCCACGCTGGTTCCAAAGCGGTCGGTCTGGATGAGCGTTCCAACCAAGGAACGGATGTCGTCCACACCGGTGCGTTCGACCAGATTGCGCAAAGCTTCCGGGCGGGGCTTGCCGGCGCGCATCTCCAGATTGACGAGATGGAATTCGTCGCTGAGATCGGGATGCGCATGGTGCAAATCCTGGCCCACGCGCATCATGGCCTGATCGAGCGCCAGTCCGGCTTCCACGCAGATGACCGTGAGGTCGAGCGCATCGGGAAGCGCAAGGCGAATGCGCTGCTGGCGATCGCGGATCATTCGCTTCAAAACGAATCGAGGCAGAATGAAGCCGAAGCCGGCAACCCCGATCAGCAGCGGAAGATTGTCCAAGCCCGAGATCAGCACGACGGCCAGGAAACCAACCCCGGCAGCCAAAATGCGGGAGCCGAAGTAGTAATTCACGTGAATCGGATCGCGCAGGCCGGCTTGAATGAGCCAGGCGCGCGTGCGGGAAACGTCGGCCGGAGAGAGCGGAATCGCCTTGCTGAGAGGATCAATCGCCTGCTCGATGCGTTCCTTGAGGGCGGGTTTGACTTCGACCCGCTGCGGTTGTCCTCCCAGAGCGCGCAAGCGGGCGCCGAGCACGGAACTCGGCGTGACCACCGCCGCGCCAAAAACGAACACCACCAGCACGATCGTGACGAAAACGACGATGGTGAGAATCAACGGCAACATAAACTCAACTTCCTGGCCGACCAACCGCGCCGGCTGAAAATCCTCAGACCTGAATCCGAATGATCTTGCGAATCACGAAATAGCCGATCGTTTGCAGCGTGATCCCCCCCACCAACAAGGTGTGGCCGATGGGATCGGAAAACAGCGGGCGAATGAATCCCGGATTGAGCGCCATCATGACCGCGACAATGATGGGCGGCATGCCCATCAGCAATGCCATGGTCAAGCGGCCTTGCGCTGTGTAGACGCGGACCTGCCGCTGAATCTTGAAGCGCTCGCGAATGACGTACGAGAGATTGTCGAGAATTTCGGCGAGATTGCCACCCGTTTCGCGCTGCAACATGACGGCGGTGACGAAAAATTTCACATCCACCGAAGGCATGCGCTCGGTCAGATTCAGCAAGGCGTCGCGAACCGGCATGCCGAATTTCTGCTCTTCGTAGAGTTGTCGGAATTCGCTGGCCACCGGTTCGTTGACTTCGTTGGTGATCATTTCCAAAGCCGTGGTGAAGGCATGCCCGGCGCGAACAGCGCGCGCCAGGGTGTCAATCGCCTCGGGAAAAAGCTCATCGAACTTGGCGAAGCGTTTCTGCCGCTTCATCGAAGCGTACGAATAGGGAAGAAAGAAACCGACCAGCATCGCCGCCCAGGCGATCTCGACGCGTTTGCTGAGGATGAAACACAGAATGGCGGTGGCCACCGCGGCCAGAAGACAGAGCCCAAGAAAGTTTCCGGCGCGGATGGTCAAGCCGGCCTGCGAAAGCGTCTTCTGCATTGCCTCGACGCGCGCCGAACGCCGCAGCAGGTTATCGAGCGCGGGGATTCCGCTCAGTTGCTCATCCCGCATCAGCGCCAGTTCTTCTTCGGCCGTGCGCTCCGGCGCCTTGCGTTCTTCGGCCAGACGTTCGCGGATCAGGCGGGCGCGGGCGCTCCGCCGATCGAAGATCGACAAGACGGCGAACACCGCGATGCCAACCACGGCGAAAACCAGAACGGCGATCAGAAGCGCAGGCATAAAAATTTAAACCTCGGTTTTCGACTCGAAAAGGTTTGCCCGCAAGCGAGCCCCGGCGGTGGCCAGCCGCTCGGTATATTTCGGACGCACGCCGGTTGCGTGAAACACTCCACGCACTTTCCCGTTGGCGTCAATGCCACTGCGATCGAAAGAAAAAATATCCTGCATCGCGACGCTGTCGTCATCCATGCCGGTGATCTCCGAGATCGTGATGAGCTTGCGCGTGCCGTCGGAAAGTCGGGCAATCTGCACGACAGCATGCACGGCAGACGCGATCTGGCCGCGGATCGCGCGTTCCGGAATGTTGAGGTTGGCCATCGACACCATGTTCTCGACTCGCGCCAAAGCATCGCGGGGAGAGTTGGCGTGCACGGTCGTCAGCGAACCTTCGTGGCCGGTATTCATGGCCTGCAGCATATCGAAGGCCTCCTCGCCGCGCACCTCGCCCACCACGATCCGGTCGGGTCGCATACGCAAGCTGTTGATCACCAGTTGCCGCTGCCGAACTGCGCCTTTGCCTTCAATATTTGGAGGCCGCGTTTCCAGCCGCACCACGTGTTCCTGCTTCAGTTGCAATTCAGCCGCGTCTTCGATGGTGACAATGCGGTCCGAATTCGGAATGTATCCGGAAAGCACGTTGAGCAGCGTGGTCTTGCCCGCGCCCGTTCCGCCGGAAACCAGGATGTTCAGCCTCCCTTTCACCATGGCCGACAGCAGCTCCAGCATGGGCTCGGTCAGGGTCTGATTTTCAATCATTTGCCGCGCCGTGACCGGATCGCGTCCGAAGCGGCGGATCGACAGACACGGACCATCAATCGCCAGCGGCGGAATGATCGCGTTCACGCGCGATCCATCCGCCAGACGGGCATCGACCATGGGCGAAGATTCGTCTACGCGGCGCCCGACCCGCGAAACGATGCGCTCAATGATCTGCATCAAATGCGAATTGTCTTTGAAGGCGAACGAGGTGAGCTCGAGCTTGCCCGCGCGTTCAATGTAAACGCGATCGTAACGGTTCACCAGAATATCGGAGACGGTCGGATCCTTGAGCAGAGGCTCAAGAGGGCCCAGCCCGAAAATTTCATCGAGAATTTCACGCGAGAGCCGCTCCCGTTCGGCGAAGCTGAGCGGCACCACCTCGCCGTTGACGGCGTTGCGGATGATGACGAGGACTTCGTCGCGCGCCGAGTCGCTCGAAGTCTTGCCCAGCTTTTCCAGATCCAGCCGGTCGAGGATCTTGCGATGCAGGTCGGACTTTACCTGCTGATAATCGGTTCGCTCGAATGATTGCAGATTGGGCATCGTTCCCTAACTCATTTACACCGACTTAAACATCGACCAGGCCTCGCGTTTCACATTGAGATCATTGCGGGTCAGTTCCTGCGCCAGCCCGGCAAAGCAGCGCGCGATTTCGCTCGAGCGCTGATCCATGACGGGCGTGCCGCGATCGATCGCGGTCGACACGGCAAAATACTGGTTGGGAACGCGCCACAACAATTTCGCGCCCACCGCCGCTTCCGCATCGGCTTCGCTGAATCCGGACACCTTGCGAAAACGATTGAGCACAAGCCGCACGCGCTCGCGGCTGCCCGTTTCTACCAAATACTGCTGCACCCGCGCCGCACTCCACAGCGACGCCACATCGGTGCACGCGACCAGCAGAACCGCTTCGCAAAGGTTCGCGATCAGTCGGCTGGCCGAATCGAAGCGTGAGGAAGCATCGACCACCACGTAGCGGTATTGCGAAACCAGCATGTCGAACAGCTTTACGAACTCCGCCGTGGCCGGATCGATCGCGGCCGGAACATTGGTTCCCGCCAACAAGTGCAACCCGCCGCCCTGCCGGGTCATGAAGCTTTCCAGCAATGAAGCGTCCAGCCGATCGACGTTGCGGATCGCGTCCGCCACATTAAAAACGGGCTTCAGATTCATGTGCAGTGCAGCGTGACCCAAGGGGGCCACATCAATCAGCGCGGTCTGTCCGTGGGCCGTCTGCAGCGCCAGCGCAAGATTGACGGCGACCGTGGTCGCTCCGTTACCGCCCTTGGCATTGATGATGCAGAAAACCTTGCCGCGAATTCCTTCCGCGCGCACCCGCCTCTGCGCCGTCGACACGCGCACAAACGCTTCCAGCATGTCGGAGGTCGTGGGCGGGCGTTGCAGGAACTCGCGAGCTCCGGCGCGCATGGCATTGACGATGATTTGGGGCTGATCGAGCGTACCGATGGCAAAAATCGCGCTATCGGGCATTTCCTGGTGCAGCAGTTCAATGGCACGCAGAGCGGAAGCAGCATTCTCGGAGGGAATATCGATCAAGGTAACGTCGGGAGTCGCTGCCCGCACCCGCCGCGCCACCGGATCCGACGCAGCCACCGGGAAAGTTGCGCAGGTATGCACAGTCCGCGCCACGGTGGTGCCGTCGACCAGCACCTGTAACACGGCCCGCTGTTCGTTGTCGGGCGCGACAATGACGACCGAAAGCTCTGCCATAAACCAAACCGCGTTCTTTTCATTTCCGCGGAACTAGTGACTGTTCGAGGGCGTGGAGTCAGATTGATTGCTTCCCCGCTCCTTCACCGACTTGTCGAACTTGCCTTCATCCATAAATGGCTGCGGATTGTTTGGCCCCACCGGCGGTTCGGTCGTGGGCGAAACCCGGTGCACGGTGCAAAGAACCATCAATTCCGAGTTGCTTTTTTGCACGCTCTTGCTTTTGAAGAAATTTCCCAGGACCGGAATATCGCCCAGCCCGGGGATCTTGTTGTAAGTGTCGGTGACGCGATTATCCATCAATCCCGCGATCACAAAACTTTGTCCATCCTGCAGCTCAAATTCGGTATCGGCGCGGCGAGTGCTGAGCGCAGGTACGGTGAACCCGGAGATCGTGAGAGCGTTGCTGAAGTCCAGGGTGCTGACCTCGGGCGAAACCTGCAGATGAATGTTGCCGTTCGGCATGATGACGGGGGTGAACTCCAGGCGCACACCGAAATCCTTGAACGAAATGGTAACCGCGGTGAAGCCCTGTCCGGGCTGCACAATCGGGAAAGGAAATTGGCCGCCGGCCAGGAAACTGGCCTTTTTCCCGTTCACTGCGATCAGATTGGGCTCGGAGAGAATCTGCAGAAGATTCTTGGTTTCGAGCGCCTCGATCACGGCGCCGAAATTGATGTCCGGACGAAAGACAAACAAATTCAGCACGTTGCTCAGAGTCGTGGAAGCACCGCTGCTGGACGGACCCACCGTTTGCCCCGAAAAGCCACCATATTGGCCGGTCGTGATCGTGCCGATGGTGTTGGAGGCCCCGGTGGAAATGAAATTGACGCCCATCTGGGTCAGTACGGTGCGATCGACCTCGGCGAACTTCACCTGCAACAAGACTTCCTGCGCTCCCACCGGACCGAAGGTAAGCACGTTGATCACTTTTGGCGAATAGGCGCCGGCAAGCGCTTCGGCACGCTTGGAAACATCCTCGGTGGAAACGTGCCCGGATAGAACAATCGCCGCGCGCGACGGAGTCACCGTGATCCGCTCCTCGGGAAATACGCGACGTTCCTCCTCCGCGCAAGCGGTAACGTCAACGTCGACTCGGAGATCGAAACTCCGCGAGCGTTCCTGATCGTCCCAGATGAGCAACGAGATTTCTCCCGGCGACTTGCCATGAACCAGGATCTGCGTCGGAGTGATCACCCGAGCATAGGCGATATTCTCATCGGTGACCGAAATCCTTATCAGGCGTTCGGTGGTGTTGATGAGCAGCGACTTTCCAACCATGACTCGCAGCGGCGCCGACCCCTGCCCTGGTTCAGACTGCGGAGGCAATGTGGTGCTCTGCGTCGTGTTCGGCGCCTGCGATTGCGCGGCCGAATCGGAGAGGTGCGCTGGCTCGGAAAATACGGGCACGGTCAGCCATGCAAGCAGACAAATTCCCACCGTCGTTCTTGCTATCATCTTCCGACTTGTCTCCCTGTGGGATTGCCTGCCGACGACCAAGCAGCGTCTGCGGCAGATTGAGGAATCAGTGATCACTTGGCCCCGGAACCATTATCTGGAAATTTAACGTCTTGTGGTGGCTTGTCGCCCTCGATGATTTGAACGCTCACCCCCGTGCTCGCGGGCGGAGGCGGCGCCTTTTCCACCACGCGCCGAACCGGCGCATGCGTCACCGGGGCGGGCGCGCCCCTGTACAAAACACGCTGAGGGGCAGCCGCCACATCGGCATCGCGCGTGTCCAGCGGATTGCGCAGCGCCAGCTGAATATGTCCTTCGGAAGAGGCCAGCGTCAGCTTTTCCGCATCCTCGGGGGTGACCAGCAAGGTGATGACGGCGGTATTTTGCGCTTCGCCAGTCGAGGTCCGTTCGAGCGTGTGGCCGGACGCAAGTACAAGCACGTTCTGCAGAACCGTCGTTGTCTCGGGTTCGTTCGCCCCCGTCGGTGTTCCGGTCCAAAGCACGTCGACGCGTGTTCCGGGCGTGACGAAGCCTGCCACCGACACCACTTCATTCACCCGCGCCGAGATGGCGCGCATCCCGTTGGTGATGAGCGACGGCAAACCCGAACCAGCATTATCTCCGGCCAACTTGGTCGAAAGAACGAATTCCCCCTTGGTCATGGGGATGATGACGCCATGTCCGATCACATCGGAACGACGGCGCGGCGCACCTGCGGGAAGAGCGCTCAGGGGAATTTTTATGATCCGGATGTCGTGCTCGTCGATTTTGGTTCCAACCTGCAGATCGTTGGCGGCGACGATCACGTCGATCATCGGCTCGGACGATCCGCCCTGTGCGGCTTGCAGTTTCTTATAAACGGTGACGGAGGCAAAAAAGCCCAGGGCAAGCGCCAAAGCCCCGATCATTAACAGACGCGTGCGGTTCATCGTACTCCCTTGAAAGCAAACACAACCACCACGAATTCGCCGATCCTGCCACTGCGGTCAATGGATCGGAGCCTTTACTGGATGGAACTGGCGACATTCGAGAACACGTTGTTGGCGTTGGATCCGATCAGCCGTACCGTGCCGACGACAATGACCAAGATGACAGCGAGCATCACGGCGTATTCGGCGATGTCCTGTCCCTCCTGATCCGACCATAATCTGCGTACGAACTCCATAAACTCCCCCTGAAATTGTCTCGATCAGCGAATGGTTGGTGCGGTGGGTAGAGTTAAGACTTCAAGCAGGATGCGCGCTGGTTCGCAGACTGCCGCGCTCGATCCGCACAATAACCCCATCCCGGCTAATGATACCCCGACGGATAGGGAAAAAGGTGGTAATTTTCTGCACATGTGCACCAAAGATGGTTACTGGCGTGCCATGTTCATGTGGAACGCGCCAGTTCTGGCTCAAAAGCCTCCTGGCGCTCCCGAAACAGGACAATCGCGAGCATCGGCAGATAGGTCGACAGGACGATCCAGCGTCCGACCTGGTGGAAGCTGCTTGGCGGATGGTAGGCGCGCCAAAGGCCGGCGCACCAACTGAGCCCGACCGTGAGCAGAACCCCTCGGCGCGATTTCGGAATCAGCCACAGAATGAAGCTATCGAAGAACCAGCGTTGCGGCATCAATGACGTCAGCACCAGAAGCCAGGCATCGCGGTCCCGATAGCGCAGCAGGGCCAGCAGCACCAGCGGACCGGGAAGGATGAGAATGGCAAAAAAATGCTGATAGTACCCCATCTGGCCCAGCCACAGCCGGGGCCAGCGGGGAAACAGCAGGAGGCTCGACAAGGCGACCGCCAGACACGCCACGGCGCCACGCCGGCTCAAACGGGTGAGAAATACCGGCAATCCCACTTGTGGTTTGGCCATCGTAACCGGCAACAGCAGCGGGAAAAAAGCGCTGGCCATGATCACCGTCGACCATTGCACTGCGAACAATCCGACCCAGTACGGATAAGCCAGGAAAACGAAGAGCCGAAAGTACCCCTTCCCGGTCATGCCCAGCGCCAGCAGAAACGAACTGACACCGAAAAAAACGCCGGCCGCGATCTCCCGCCGCATGTGGACGAAGGGCATGGCGAACAGCCCCGCGGTGAAGGGATATTGTTCGTACGGCGCATCGTATGGATTCTGCCCGGCGAAGAATCGCTGCGCCAAATGAATGGCCCATCCGAAATCGGCCGCGCCTTGATGAAATTTCTTCATCACGAAAAAACAGCAGAAACCGGACAGCAGGCCAATGATTCCCGAGATGACCAGTCGTGCGCGCATGCCCTGGGTTTTGCCCCACAGTTGTAACATGAAGCCATCGTCATGGATTCGGTCCTAGCCACGGCTCCTCATAAAGCGCGCATGGGAAACAGCTCACGCTCATTCGCCCTCGCCTTTCTGCTCGCCACCCTGGCCTCGGCCAGCACCTGGTTTTATATGGACCACATCCTCCGGGCACAGCAGATCGCCTATGCGGCGGTGCACCATCGTCCCCGTGGCAATCTCTCCGACCTGTATCCGCGCTGGCTCGGAGCCCGCGAACTGCTGCTTCATGGACGCAATCCTTACGGCGACCAAGTTACGCGCGAGATCCAGCAGGGATATTACGGACGCGAACTTGACCCCACGCGCGCCGATGATCCGAAAGATCAGCAGGGGTTCGCCTATCCCGTGTACGTCGTGTTTCTGCTTGCGCCCACGGTGAATGTTCCATTCCCGCGGCTGCAGGTAGTATTTCGCTGGCTCTTGATCGCACTCGCTGTCGCCAGCGTTTGGCTTTGGCTGCGCGTTGTGCGATGGCAAGTCCCCTCCCGTTACGCGTTCATTCTGGCGGTGCTCGCGCTCGGCTGGTTGCCCATGGTGCAGGGCATCAAGCTGCAGCAGTTGACCTTGCTGGTGGCGGTACTGCTTGCCGCTGGCTGCGCGTGCCTGACGGCGGACTGGTTGTTGCTGGCCGGTGGATTGCTGGCGATGGCGACGATCAAGCCGCAGCTGACGTGGCCGTCGGTGATATGGCTGATCGTCTGGGCGGTGAGCGATTGGCGCGCCCGCAAGCGTTTTGTCATTGGATTCGCAACCGCGATGACGCTCTTGCTCGCCGGCGCGGAATTGCTTTTGCCCGGCTGGCTCCCGATGTTCGTCGCTGCGATCGGTCGATATCACCGCTATACCCAGAATCAGTCGGTTCTGCTCTGGATGTTTGGCTCGATTGCCGGCAGGGTTTTGGAGGTTCTTTGCCTTCTGGTGGGCGCAGCTGTTGTATGGCGTTCCCGCCGGGACCCGGCCACCAGCACCGAGTTCGGGCGTTCGACAGCACTGGTTTTGGCGCTCACGATTGCGATCGTACCGATGTTTGCGCCCTACAACCAGGTCTTGCTCCTGCCGGCAATTTTCGTGCTGTTCAAGACTGCAACTTCTCTCCATCCCCTGTTGCCGGTTTTTCGGCTGGCGGGAGTCATCGCGCTGCTGTTGCTCGTCTGGCCCTGGATCGCCACGATCGCCTTGACCACCATATATCCCTGGATGACTTCGAATCTGCGCGATCAGCTCTGGCCCGCGCCTTTTTTTTCCAATTTCGTTCTGCCGATTTTCATCTTTGGGCTGGCCGTGCTCGATCGCTGGATCCACGCCGCATCCGGCTTGCGAGAGCCCTCCGCGGCAGAGTAGTCTGTTCGAGCAAGAGGGTGGCTCGCGCGATTGGGTCGCTACAAAAACGAAAAGGCAAGAGTCGAGTCGAACCGGTTAGAGCAGCATGTCCCTGTCTGGCATCAGTCATCACAGCTCCGGATCTGGAGTTTTTCCCGCACTTGTCTTCGTGCAGGGCAGCGAGCAGAAGAATATCGTTCTGAATCGCACGCCTTTCAGCGTGGGCCGCAAGATCGATAAGGATCTGGTCATCGCCGACCCCCGCGTCTCCCGCGATCACGCCCAGATCATGCAGGAGGGCCAGGATTTCTTCATCATCGATCTGGGCAGCAAGCACGGAACCTTCGTCAATGGCGAACGCATTCAGCGCCAAAAGTTGGAACGCGGCGACCGCCTCGAGTTCGGCGCTCGCGACTCCGCCTACGTGCTTTTTAATCCTGCGCACGCGACTTCCAATACCGCGCGCGAATTCCTCAGCCAGATTTCCGTCATCGGCGTCAAGCCCGAAGCCACGGAACTGGAAAAACTGACGCTTTTTCTCGAAGCCGCGCGAAAGCTCAATACCGCTGGCGTTCTCGACGAAATTCTCATCACCATGCTCGACGTGACGTTGCAACTGACGCGCGCCGAGCGCGGTTACATCTTCTTGAGGGACGACGACGGAAAGCTGAGGCTCATGGCCGGGCGCAACTCAAAAAAGGAGCCGCTGCTCGACGACAAAACCATTTCGCACTCGATTCTCGAGGAGTCGATGCGCTCCAACTCCGAATTTCTTTTCACCGATACCAGCAGCCAGCAAGACCTTGCCGGACGGCAGAGCATCGTGGCCTACGATCTGCGAACCGTCGTCTGCATTCCGCTGCGCAAGATGCAGGTCCAGGCAACGCGCGACGCGCAGACGCCAGTTCCGTCATTCAGCACGGCCGAGGCCATGGGCGTGCTCTATGTCGATTCGCGTTTTACCTCGCGCGACATGAGCCAGGTGGACAAGAACATCCTGCACGTGATCGCAACCGAAGGCGCATCTCTGATCGAAAATGCGCGGCTGGTCCAGGCGGAAGAAGAGGCGCGTCGCTACCAGCAGGAATTGAGCATCGCGGCCAGCATCCAGCAGCGGCTCATGCAGGTGAAGATCCCCGAAGTTCCGTTCGCCCGCCTGCACGGCAGAAATCTTTCCTGTAAAGAAATCGGGGGAGACTTTTACGACGCGGTGAACACGCGCGACGGCCTCGCGGTCGTGCTGGCCGATGTCAGCGGCAAGGGCGTTTCGGCGGCACTGTTGGCTTCGACTTTGCAGGGGATGATCTATTCCCACCTCACCGCCGGCATGTCGCTGCTCGATGTGGTTGCCGCGGTAAATCGTTTCTTCGCCGAAAAAATGGGCGGCGAAAAATACGCCACCGTCCTGCTGGTGCGGTTGCGCAAGGATGGCGAACTCGAATACGTAAATTGCGGCCACGTGCCTCCGCTGCTGGTCTGCGGCGGAGAGGTCATGCGTCCTCCGCATGGCAACGTTCCCGTTGGCTTGCTGCCCGACGCGACCTTTGAGAGCGCCAGCTGCCAAATGCAGTCCGGCGACCGCTTCATTCTCGTGACTGACGGAGTCACTGAAGCGGAAAACACCCGTGGAGATTTTTTCGAAGATTCGCGTCTGGAGGCGGCCGCGGCGAAGTCTCCTACGCTGGAAGGAATTTTCAGTGCCCTCACCGAGTTCTGCGCCGGCAATCCCTTCAGCGACGACTGCACCGTCGTCGAACTCTGCTATACCAGCCCGGAACTGTAGGCAACGGCCCTCCCGCCGGGCCGGTATTTCCTGAGCCCGCTCAAAGCCATTCCATCACGGCCGTGTGTCCCGACGCTGCGGCAAGCCGGCCACCTCCTGCTGCTAATGACGCACCGAGCTGCTCCGTCAGCGCGACGTAGGTGGCGTCGCAGGCCGATAGGTTGTGGCGCAACTGCCAAACCCGGGGTAAGAATTAACAAATGTGGATACCTGACGCTCCCAAGATCGCTCAGATCCTCAACCGCCATGTCGGCGCGTTGAGCTGGGAGGAACCCTGCCCGGTCAGGCGCCTCAGGACCGGCATGACCTCGACATCCAAAAGATGTGGCGCGCGGAGGGCTTCTTTGCGGCAGTAAATTCTCTGCTTCGATGAGCTGTCCCGCCGGGCTTTGAAATCCAGCATTCACTCCACCCTGACGACGTAATCCACTCCCTCCCAGCGCTTCTCGCTCGGCCAAAAAAAGGTGAACACGGCCTGTCCGCCCGCCGGCAAAGATGCCGTCGGCAAATCGAGTACATGAATGCCCAATCCCGTGTCGCGCGTATCGGTATCATGGACCGATTTCCAGCCGTCGACGCTCCAGTGCACCCTAGCCGGCGAAAGCAGCACGACGCGCAGCGTCTTGTCGCGCGGAATCGAGCGGGTTTTATTGTTGAATCGCCATCCGAAGATTTGGCGCTTGTGTTTTTTGACCAGGTACCGCTCGACCGTCTGCGGC
>JASHRE010000207.1 GCA_030037515.1 Candidatus Sulfotelmatobacter sp. | reverse complement strand
ACAGACTTCAACGAAAGGGATTGGGACCACGCGATGGGCGGCTGTGAATCGGGCTTCACCATTCCCGACTGGTCCGATCCGAATATCGTCTGGGCAACTTGCTACGGAAATAAAGTCACACGTTGGGACGCTCGCACGAAACGTGCGCGATCCGTGAGCCCGTGGATGATCACGCTCGATTCGCCGCCCAATGATGTGAAATATCGCTGCCACTGGACAGCGCCGCTGGCCATCGATCCCTTCGATCACGGCACCGTCTATTACGGATGCCAGGTCATTTTCAAAACCAGCGACGGCGGACAAAGCTGGTCGGTGATCAGTCCGGATCTTTCCACGCACGATCCAAGCCGCATCGTTTCTTCCGGTGGAATCGTGGGCGACAACCTCGGCCAATTTTATGGCGAAGTCGTGTTCGCCATCGCCCCGTCAAAAGCCAAGAAGGGACTGATCTGGGCGGGGACCAACGATGGCCAAGTTTGGCACACCGACGACAGCGGGCAATGGCTCAACGTCACTAAGAACATCTCCGGATTGCCCGCGTGGGGCACCATCACCAGCATTGCGCCTTCGGTGTTCGATGCGGGCACGGCCTACATCAGCGTCGATCTGCATCTGATGGACAACCGCGATCCATACATCTACAAGACCTCGGATTTGGGCAGGAGCTGGAAACTGATCACCGGCAACTTGCCGAAGCATCAGCTGTCGTATGTCCGCACGATTGCCGAAGACCCGAATTGCGCGGGCCTGTTATTTGCCGGGACCGGCAATGACCTGTTTTATTCACTCGACGACGGTGGGCATTGGACCACGCTCGATTCCGGCCTGCCACACGCTCCGGTCACTTGGGCCGTTGTGCAAAAGGAATTTCACGATCTCGTGATCTCCACGTACGGTCGCGGTCTTTACATTCTTGATGACATTTCGCCTCTGGAGCAAATGGCAAGGCATTCTTCCCAGGCGAATGTCACGTTGTTCGAACCGCGCCACAGTTATCGATTCACTCGCGGCGGCGCGGCCATGCTGACTTTTTCGGTGAAAAATGCTCCCCAGAAGTCGGCTGAGATCGAGATCCTCGATTCCGACGGCAAGGTCATTCGCAAACTTGAGACGAAACCAAAAGCCGGAATGAACCGCGTCAAGTGGGATCTGCGTTACGACTCGCCACGATTGATCGCGCTCCGCACCCTGGCACCGGATAATCCGCATATTTGGGACGAGCCACGCTTCCGCGATTCCGATTCCCGGCCGATCACGCATTGGGGAACGCGACCCGCTGAGATCGGTCCGATCGTTGCCCCGGGCCAATACACGGTCCGGTTGAAAGTCGACGAGCAGACCTACACAACTTCAGCCACCGTCGTTCCCGATCCGCGCACGGGTGAATCTGAGGCGGATATCGACGCTTCGGTGAAAACTCTTCTGCGCATTCGTGACGATATCAACCATGTCTCCGACACCGTGAACCAGATCGAATGGCTGCGCAAGCAACTGGAAGTGGTCGAGGCCATGTTTCAGCCACCGAAGAAAAATGAAAAGCGAGAAAGGCCGGACTTCGACGACGATGACTACGAAGGGCCTGGGGGCGCCCCCGCCCCGACGCTGGCGCTGAACGATGCGGAAACCAAGCGGAGGGCCGATGTTTTGAAGGCCAGCGAGGAGTTCGGCAAGAAACTGGAGGGCATCGAAGATCGCCTGGTCTCACGTGCCTTACTCAACAGTGATGACAAGTACTTCGTCGAACCCTACCAGGTTTATTTGAACCTGATCTGGCTTAACGCCGCAGTCGGCACGGGAGGAGGCGATGTCGCCGGCGGCGCTGATTTCCCGCCGACAAACTCCGATCTGGAATTGTTGAAGACGTTCGAGGCGGAGATGGCCGCCGTGGATGCGGACTATCAGAATTTCCAAAAGGTCGACCTTGCTGCCTTCAACCAACTGCTCGGCAACAACCATTCGGTAACACTCGTTGCCGGATCAAACTGAGCCCATGTTCACGCCCGAAGAACGTGCGCGTCTTCGTTCCGACTTGCTCGAATTCGGCCAACGAGACGCGCGCATTGCCGGCGCTGCCATCACCGGCTCGCTGGCCGCTGACAATGAAGACGAATGGTCCGACATCGACCTGGCTTTCGGCGTCAGCGAGGACGACGAAGTACCCAATGTCTTGTCGGATTGGACGCGGCATCTGCACGAGGCGAATTCGGTCCTTCACCATTTCGACGTTAAATCTGGCTCGTGGACTTACCACGTATTTCTCTTGGCCAACACGCTCCAGGTGGATCTCGCCTTCGTTGCGGCGAGCGAGTTTCGAGCGCTGGCGCCGAGTTTCCGCCTTGTATTTGGAAACGCGAATGAGCCTCGTTACCTTCCGCGGCCGAACCCTTCGGACCTGATCGGCATGGGATGGCTCTACGCGCTTCACGTTCGCTGCGCTATTGCGAGGAACCGCTTGTGGCAGGCGGAATATATGATCAGCGGCATGCGCGATCATGCACTGGCGCTAGCCTGCGTCCGCCACGGTCTTCCCGCCACTCACGGACGGGGATTTCACCTGCTGCCCAGCGAAGTGACAGCCCGGTTCGAACCTTCACTCGTCCGTGAACTTGTTCCTAGAGAGTTGTTGCGCGCCTTTCGGGCGATGACCGAAGCATTGCTGACAGAGGTCAAGCACGCGGAGCCGGAACTGGGGCAACGCTTAGAAGTCGCGCTCATGGAACTGACGAAGATTGACTTGACAACCCGGATGCAGGCTCGCGCGTAATCGGCTCGAGCGCTTGAAAACGTAGTAACAACCCAATTCGATCGTATCCAATATGGAGCGAGAATCTCTCATGGACTTAAGTCAGGGTCGTACCTTCTACCGTCTCGTTCTGTTGGTCATCGCGGCGCTACCGCTCAGAGCAGCGGACGCCGCTCTGACGCTTGTTAACCTGCGCTGCGAATACAAAGTAAATCCCATCGGCATTGACATCGCCAGTCCCCGCCTGAGTTGGGAACTCGTTTCATCCGGGCGTGCGACTCTGCAGTCTGCCTACGAAGTTCAGGTCGCGCCCTCCCAAAACGATTTGCTCAGGGGAAAACTCTTGTGGGATTCGGGCAAGATCAATCGCGACACTTCCATTGACGTTCCCTATGAAGGCCATCCACTAAAAAGCGGTCAGCGCTATTACTGGCGTGTGCAGGTCTGGGACAATCACGGCCATAATTCTTTGTGGAGTGAAGCAGCATACTGGGAAATGGGCCTGCTCGACTCCTCCGACTGGAAAGCGCACTGGATCACCGCCAACCTGCAGGAAGATCCGGAAAAATCGAACCCGTCGCCCATGCTGCGCCGCGTCTTCGAGGTTCGTAAGAACATTCTGAGCGCAAGGCTCTATGCCTCGGCGATGGGACTGTATGAGTTCCATTTGAATGGCGCGCGTGTAGGCGACCAGTACTTCACCCCGGGATGGACTGCCTACGACTTCCGCTACCAGTACCAGACGTTCGACGTGAAATCTCAGATCGAGCCTGGAACGAATTGTCTTGGGGCAATCCTCGGCGATGGATGGTTCCGCGGAAATATAGGGTTTCATCACCAGCGCAATTCCTATGGCAAAAAACTGGCCCTGTTAGCTCAACTCGTCATCACTTACAAAGACGGCAAACAGCAGATCGTCGGCACAGACCAGAGTTGGAAGTCTGCAACCGGGCCGATATTATCCTCGGACATTTATAACGGCGAAACCTACGACGCGCGCCTCGAGCGCTCGGGATGGAGCACGGCAAACTACGATGATCGTGACTGGAAAGGCGTGGTTGCCATCGATTGGCCGAAGGCAAAGCTTGTCGCCGCCGCTGGCCCTCCCGTGGATGCGATGCAAGAAATCAAGCCGGTCCAGGTCATTCGAACTCCGGAAGGCGACACCGTGCTCGATATGGGACAGAACATGGTCGGGTGGATGCGAGTTCGGGTGAGCGCTCCGGCAGGCACCACGATCACGCTCCGCCACGCCGAAGTTCTCGACGGTAAAGGAAATTTCTACACCGCGAATCTCCGATCAGCCGCGCAGACCGATCACTACAGCACAAGAGGCCAAGGCGTTGAAACTTTCGAGCCGCATTTCACGTTTCATGGTTTCCGCTACGT
>JASHRE010000206.1 GCA_030037515.1 Candidatus Sulfotelmatobacter sp. | reverse complement strand
AACCAGCGGAAACGGACCAGCCCCCGGCCGCAACGCCGGCTTTATCCGTTACGTCAGTAAACGTTCCATCCCCATTGTTGTGATAAAGCACGTTCTTTCCGTAGTTGGTGACATAGATATCGGGGTATCCATCATTGTCATAATCACCTACAGCGACGCCCATGCCGTAGTTGCCGTCTCCAGCGTTGGCCAAACCTGCCTGTTCGGTCACGTCGGTGAAAGTTCCGTCTTTGTTCTGACGGAATAAACGATTCCAGTAGCGCGGATCGTGTCGGTCAAAATTCTCCGGCCGCTTCATCGGATCAGTCACGCGTCCGCCATTGACCATGAACACATCTAAAAGACCGTCGTTGTTGTAGTCCAGTAAGCCGATTCCGCCGGGCATTGTCTCGATCAAGTATTTTTGGCTCGTTGGAGAATTTTGCAGGACGAAATTCAAGCCGGGCAACGTCCTCACTTCGAAAATCAAGGATGACGGTGAAGCCGCCGAGAAGAGCAGCGCACCAAGGCAGACTAACGCGCTAAGAAATTTGCGCCACGACTGCGTCATCGTTGCTGGAAGAACCATCCGGCGGTTCCGACACATGTGATTTTGTAACGATTCGTTATGTTCTTTCAATTGTCGCCATTTTGTAAATCGTACGTCGCGGGAATTTCTTTTTGCCATCGAAGCGTAAACGTTGCCGTATCATGCGTAAACGTTAACGCACGACGCACGAAAGAAGCGCCGCACTACGTCGTTGTTGTTTCTTCTTGACAACGTTTGATCGAGTTAACGAAACTGCGGCGAAGCTAGTACCAAAATACACACGTGCGAGGACAAAATGTTTGCCCGTAGAATCCTCGGCTACGCACCAGCACTGCTCCTGATCCTCTCGATCACTTTGCCAGCTCATTGCCAATCCACTTACGGGTCAATTTCAGGCGCCGTTACCGATCCGTCGGGAGCCGCGGTCGCTAACGCGGACGTGACGCTTACAAATGTCAACACTTCAGAAAAGCGCTCGCAACAGAGCGGTGCCGACGGTCTTTTCACTTTCGTCAATCTCTTTCCTGGCGTTTACCGCATCGACATCGAAAAGCAAGGCTTCAAGCACTTCTTCCGGCCGAGCTTGGTTGTGCAGGTTCAACAGGACACTCACGTTGCCGCAGCGCTGACAGTTGGCCAGGTCACTGAAACGGTTGAAGTGACGTCGGAAACGCCTCTGCTGCAGACCGAGTCAGCATCGTTGGGCCAAGTCGTGGAACAACGAAAAGCGAACGAATTGCCCTTGAATGGCCGCAATATTTTCAACTTGATTGTGGTTTCTCCGGGGGCGGTCGCACAAGGTACGGCAGGCGGTTCGCCAGTCGGCGAGAATCCCTTTAGTTGGGGCAACTACCAAGTCGGAGGTTCATTTGCGAATCAGGGCGCGGAGTATCTGGATGGTCAACCTCTGAACATCGGCTACATCAATCTGCCCATCATCATTCCAACTCAGGATTCGATTGGCGAGTTCAAAGTGCAATACAACAACGTCGGTGCGGAGTGGGGAAAGTTCTCTGGCGCCGTTATGAATTTTAGTACGAAGTCCGGCAGCAACAATTGGCACGGTTCTGCTTATGAATACTTCCGCAACAAGGTCCTAAACGCTAACGAATACTTCAACAAGCAATCCGAACTGTCGTCAGGTGCAAAGAACGAAGCTCCGCCCTGGGAGCAGAACCAATACGGGTTCCAAGTTGGCGGACCAGTCATCAAAAACAAGACTTTCTTCTACACGAGTTGGGAAGAATACCGGCAGCGAACCTCGACTCCATTCACCACCACTGTGCCCGGGCCGGGCATGATGACCGGTAACTTTGGCGCGCTCTGCGGAGCGGCCGGAGGGACTTTCAATTCAGCTGGCATATGCAGCGCGTCAGCGGGGCAGATATACGACCCCTATACCGCAAATCCGACCACCGGCGTCCGGTCGCCATATCCGAACAATGTTATCCCGACCGCAGAGTTCAGCAAGGCAGCTACAACCATGGCCGGCATATATTATCCCGCGGCGACCAATCCTACCGCCGTGACTAACAATTTTGTGACCGCGTACCCGACTGGCGGCAACACCAACGAATTCGTCGCCCGCGGCGATCAAAATCTCGGGCAAAACACCCGTTTGTTTGGCAGATTTTCCTACTATGGATTGCTAGATCTGCCGGAGAATCCGCTGGGAACCGGCTTATGCGAAGACCGTTGCGCGGAGAACTATCACAGCAAATTGCTTGTATTCGATGTGAATCACACCATTACACCCACCAGCATTCTGGACGTGAACCTGTCGGGAAGCCGCTTCGTGTATGCGCGCACTCCGCTTCTTGCCGGTTACGATTTGACCAACCTTGGCTGGCCAGCCACCTACAACACGCCGCCGAGTTCGATGCGGACCCCGCCGACCCCGGAATTTGCGTACCCAAATGACGTAGGACACTCGCAAGGCAACAGCGCGATCGGCGATCACAACACGCAGTACAATTTGACACCCGCGTTCACATTGATTCGCGGCAAGCACACGATTCAGACTGGCGCTCAATTCGAGTGGGGCCTCGATAACTACTTCCAGACCAACATCGCGAGCGGAGCGTTCGGCTTTGAGGGAAACTGGACGTCATCTTCCCCAACAGCAACCGACGGTTCGGGATTTGGATTCGCTGATTTTCTGTTGGGACTGGCGCTGAACCAGGGCAGTTTCGCGGGAAACCAGTCGGAAGGCGTTGCACAAGTTCCCGCCCAAACTAAGGGTAAGCAGGTTTATCGCGCCCTTTATTTCAATGACACATGGCATATAACGCCGAAGTTTGCCGCCAACCTTGGTCTTCGCTATGAATTGCAAGGGACGTGGTCGGAAGCATACGACCGTCTAACCTATTGGGATCCTACTGCGACCAATGCTACGGTTACGGGTTGTTCGGGCGCAGCTGGGTCACCCTGCCCCGGTGATGCGGCGTACGTAGGAACGGGTCCAAATTCGAGCGACAACAATCTGCCGCTCAATAAGAAAGCGTTCTCTCCGCGGCTGGGACTTGCCTATTCCTTGGATTCAAAGACGGTTTTTCGTGGGGGTTACGGTATTTTCTTTATTCCGAATTATGTCTCGTTCGGGGCCAACCCGGATAACGACGTGGTCAATCTTGCGTCTACGACATTCACCGCCACCACGAATTCCTACATCACTCCGGCCGCTACGCTGGACGGGAACGCCTGTACGCAGACCGGAACCAGTTTCGCTACATTCAGTTGCGCGAATGCCGGCCCGTTCACTGCGGGAGGGATCTTGTTGCCTCCGGGTCGCAATGCAACCCCGAGCCTTTCTAGCTTCGTCGCGACGAACGGCAGTCCTACCCTTACGCCTTACCTGAACCCGAAGTACGGCTACATCCAGCAATACAATGTTGACCTTCAACGTCAACTTCCGGCCGGGTTCTTCGCGGATGTCGCCTACGCAGGTTCGCACGGCGTGCATCTGGAACAATACTCGACAAACATTAATCAGATCCCAGATTCTTATGTCGCGCAGGCCGCAACGCAGGCCGCGACCGGCGCTACGCCGACGATCGCAACCGTGGTCACGAACACCATGTACGGCACAAGCGGCAATGCTACGATCGGCTTAACACCCACCATCTATCAGGCGCAATTTGATCGACCCTATCCCGAATACAACGGCTTGAGCCTTGCAGCATACGGGTGCTGCTTCAGCACGTACACCTCCCTGCAAGCTACCGTTTCGCGCCGATTCCAGGGCGGCGGCACTCTGCTTGCGGCATACACCAACGCAAAGCTTTTGAGCAACACGGACACGTTGACCAGTTGGCTCGAAAGCGATGCGAGTGGTACTGGCGGCGTCGGAGCAGTCCAGGACTGGAACAATCTCAAGGGAGAAAAGTCACTTTCTTCACAAGACGTTTCGCAACGACTGATCATCAGTTATGTTCTCGACCTCCCCTTCGGGCACGGCAAGAAATTCGCCAACAACCTGACTGGAGTCGAAAACGGAGTGGTTTCCGGTTGGGGCGTCGACGGCATTACTACCTTCCAGCGCGGTTTCCCACTCAAAATCAGTTGGGCCGGCCCCTCAACCGCTTTAGAATCCATCACTTCGGGTGTGTCCAACGTACGTCCAGATGTAGTTCCCGGTTGCGACAAAGCGGGGAGCAAGCAAATTACCACCAACCCTGCGTCCCCAGCACTGTATTTCAACACATCCTGCTTCGCGCCGCCGCCAGCGTGGGGATTCGGGACTGAGGCTCGTGTGGATCCCACTCTTCGAGGGCCTGGCATCAACAACTTCGACTTCGCCATCGTCAAGCGGACCGATATTACTGAGAGAACTGGGCTTGAATTCCGAACAGAGTTCTTCAACCTCTTTAACCATCCCTATTTCTCACCTCCTGCGACGGGCTATAATGGCACGCCTACAGGCAACGGATTTGGGGTAGTGACCTCAACTGTTTCGTCCGGCGCGGCTTCGAATTTCCGCCTGATCCAGTTTGCTATGAAGTTTATTTTCTAAAGCTGTCCCACGGTGGCCGGACTGGCTCTGTCAGTTCGGCTTTTTTTGTCGAAGAACTTTCTTGTCGCTGGTACGACTGGGACCGTGGCTAGTCAGTCAAAGAGTCAAAGACATGCCTCGGCTCAACCTGGCACGAAACAGTGTGTTTTGCGCCAACTAATTAGGCCACTCAGATTTGCCCTACAATCGACACTCGCAAAACATTACCATACAGTAATGTATTATCAGAGGGTAGTGTATTTGGAGGGCTTATATGCCGCAAGTCGTCCGGTCGATTGAAATCCAGGCTCAACCGAGCGCCGTCTGGTTCTGGTTGGCGACTCAGGAAGCACTGCGAAACTGGATCAGCTCCAATGTTGAGATCGATCTGCGCGTCGGCGGCGCATATCGCTTTCTCGGACCCGATCATAAGACATGGATCAGTGGCACCGTGCTCGAGCTGCAGCCGGAGAAGAGCTTGATTCTGTCTTGGTTCGAGGAAGGCAGTGCATGGTCGCATCCGGCGCGATTGGCCATCACGCTGGCTCCGAGCGCCGCTGGCACGCGGGTCACCCTCGTTCACGATGGATTCGAGAACATAGGCCGTTCAGACTGGGCAGAGACGGTACAGGATTATGAACGCGGTGCTGACGCCCATCGGATTCTCGACCGGCTGGCCGATTCGGTGAGCGCAGGTGACGCCTAGCAATACAGATGATGTCCTGCGACAGTGATGTTCTGTTCCGGATCCTGGCTGACCCAACCCGCCGGCTCATCCTCGACCTTCTGGCCGAACGTGGCCCTTTGACCGTCGGTCAACTGGCCTCCGAGTTCCCCGACCTGGTGGCATCGGGCATCTCCAAACACCTGATGAGCCTACGGGCCGCGGGGGTGGTATCCGCAACACGTCGGGGGCGACAGCAGATTTACCAACTAGAACCGGATGCACTGGCAGCCGGACTGACGCCGTGGATTGCGAAGTACGAGCAGTATTGGTCCGCTGCCCTCGAACGACTGCGTGACCTTGCCCAAGAGGATCGCGCAAAAGACGGACACACGTCCCGAAAAAATATCCGACGAAAGAGGGTGAAATGAAACGCATCGGCAGCGCCCTGTTTTTGTGTTCTTCCTGGCATCATAAGGAACCGCTCAAAGCACGAAGACCGGTAATCCGGCCATGGCCCCGCTTCGGCAATACTTGATGTCCCGCGATGCGGAGAATCGCAAGAAGCATCGGCCGATAGCTTTCTAGACCAGGCATGGGACATGTACGGTAGCATTCACAAGGAGACGGATGAATATGAATTTCTCGAAAACCCACCAGCTTCGTCTTTCTAGTCTCCTTCTTGTTCTGCTGCAGCTCGGCTTCGCGCAAGAGGCCAGCTTCCGCATCACACCTCTACGTCCGGTGGAGCAGTTGCGCGCAGATGCGCTCAAGGCACAGCTGCCACCCGAGCAGGGGACATTCCTCAAACCCGATCTGGTGGAGTTAGTCAGACTCGATCCTACGATCAAGCTCGACATCCGCTACGCCACTTCGAACAATTTTCTGGGTACGCCCGTCTACACCCAGGCACGTGCTTTCCTGCAACGGCCAGCAGCGGAGGCATTGCTTCGCGCCCATCGCGAACTTCAAGCTCAGGGATATGGCTTGATCATCCATGATGGCTACCGCCCGTGGTACGTCACGAAAATTTTCTGGGACGCCACGCCCGACGACAAAAAGATCTTTGTCGCTGATCCGGCAGCC
The DNA here is from genome assembly GCA_030037515.1 of Candidatus Sulfotelmatobacter sp. Lineage (GTDB taxonomy): Bacteria > Acidobacteriota > Terriglobia > Terriglobales > Acidobacteriaceae > Sulfotelmatobacter. Next base: position 7,326 of record JASHRE010000206.1, on the reverse strand, counting down.
GGCTCCAAGCATAATCGCGGATGCGCCGTGGATCTGTCCTTATACGATTTGAAAACGGGTAAGGAAGTAAAGATGCCCAGTGGCTACGACGAAATGACTGATCGTGCCTTTGCCGAGTACTCGGGTGGCACGCCCGAGGAGCGCACACGCCGTGCTCTTCTGCGCCAAGTCATGGAAAAACAGAATTTCCAGGTTAACCCCAAGGAGTGGTGGCACTTCGACTATAAGGACTGGAAACAGTATCCAATCCTCAATGTGAAGTTCGAAGACCTCGGACAGTAGAGAGGTTGCTGCATCTCAATGCCGGGAAACATTGATCAATTTGGGCAACACCCAGCGATTGATCAGCCGCTCGTATGTCGGCTCCGGCAGTTGTACCAGCAATGGCTTACGTGTTGGATCAAGCCAGGTAAGCACGGTTTCCAGCACGCGTTGCGGCATGGCCGTGCATCCGGCCGTGCCGTGGTCGCGGCTATGCCAAACGTGGAGAAAAACGCACGAGCCGCCGCCCGGCTGGGGTGGTTTGGTGTCGCCCGCAACGGCGCCATTATGATCTACGACGACTCCCCAGCGGTACGACTCACCGGCGTTCCGCATGTGCTCTGAGCTGTTCCAGTCGGAAGCGACCACAGAGCGGTCTACGATGCGGTTATAGTGCTTCGAGCCAGGGTCGTCGATACATTCGATCGATGCGTTCAGGTTCAGATACGGCATCTTGAGTCCCCGGAGTGGCTCAGAAGCGTAGCCGAATGCGGTGCCCAGCGCGAAGACACCGGCGGGAGACTTTCCGTCGCCTTCTGTTTTGACCGGGTCGGCTGCTGACCGGACGTGAGCATCATCGGTCGCAATGATGCCGATGCCCCACCCCAAGCCGTTCTTGCCGACGACAATCGAGATCGGCTCGCCCACCGGACGCCACTTTTCATGCGTAGTGGCGCGCTCATATCGCTGCAACTGTCCTTCAACAGCACTCCAGTCCGAAGTAGTGACTACGATCATCTGTGTGGAGCGTGCGACAACATCAGACTGGAGAGTGCGGGCTTGAGTCGAGCCAGACGCACACCAGCCTACGATCCACAGAAGATATAGGAAAATGGACGCAGGTTTCATCAGGAACAAGTGTAAGCGCTGGCAATCGCAGCGCGTGCTTTTCTTGCGTGTGATTTCGATGGGTTCACCCTTCAGGTATGCGAAGTCAGCCCTGAGCCTTGAGACGAACGATCATCTCATTCACGTCAACATCGCCGCTCATCGCCGCACGGTCACCGTTCCCGCGGCTGGGTGGCGGTGGGCAGCGGGCCGTGAGCGACCGGCACCGGCGGATGCCGATGATGCGTGTGCCGCTCGTAGTCGTAGGCCCAGGCAATCATTTTTCGCCGTCATGCCATTTGCGCGTGCTGCTCTGTTTGTAGTTTATTCGATCCTCTTTTTCACTGAATCTAGAAGTGTCCGTAAGCCCATTCGAAAGCGGTCCGGCATTGCGGGCGGACGGCCTTGGCCAAAGGCCTGCTTGAGCCGGGGAAAAGCTCCTGTCGCAAGTTGCGCTTTGGCGAAGCGCACATCGACTTTCGGGCCAGTGGCAGCTTCGCGAAGGGCATATCCGAAGACGAAGTCATCGATGATGGCAAGCAAAGCGAGCTTTTCTCGGTTGGTCATGGTTGTCCCGGAAAGCGCTTGCAGGCATTGCTCCATGTGGCGCATCGCGTTGACGCCGGGAGGAGCCGACAACATTGAGGAGAGCGCCCAAGGGTGCCGCAAGAAGACATCCCGTGTCCGAGTTGCGATCACGGTCACTGCCTCGCGCCAGTTCGCGGGCAGGGACGGCGCAAGCACTTCCCCCATGAGTGCATCATCCATTGCAGCGATCAGGTCGGACTTGGTCCTGACGTAGTAATAGAGGCTCATGGTGCCGACACCCATTTCCTGGGCGATCCGCCGCATGGAAACCGACGCGAACCCTTCCGTGTCGGCAATGCCAAGAGCGGCGGCCGCAATCTTTTCCCGACTCAGTGACGAGGACCTTGACATTCGTACACTGTACCATTAATCTGTTCGTACAATGTACGACACGCAGGTCATCATCGTTGGCGCGGGACCAACCGGCTTAACGCTGGGCATCGAGCTCGCACGGCGTTCTATCGCCTTTCGTCTAATTGACATAGCGAAAGCTCCAGCACCTGGCTCAAGGGGAAAGGGAATTCAACCGCGAACGCTGGAGGTCTTCGAAGATCTCGGTGTCATCTCATCCATCCTCGCAGCGGGAACGCCTTATCCAAGACTCCGGGTGCATCTCGGCCCCCTCTCGCTGCGCCTTGGATCGTTGGGCGGACGAAAGCAAGCTACAGAGCGCGTGCCTTACCCGAACCTCTGGCTGGTTCCGCAGTATCGTACGGAGGAGGTCCTGCGACACCGTCTAGCCCAGCTCGGCGGGCAGGTTGAATTTGGTACGGCATTGGAGCAGGTGTCGGCAAGGGAGCGTGGCGTAGAAGTCCATCTCTCCAGTGGAGAGTTGGTGACCGCCGAATACCTGATTGGCTGCGATGGTGGGCGTAGTTCGGTCAGGAAGGAGCTCGGATTGGCTCTGCGCGGAGAGACTCTCGACACCGAGGCCGCCTTCGTTGCTGATGTCAACATAGAGGAACTCGACCACACAGATTGGCATGTATGGCCCTTCGCAAAAGGAGGTTCCATCGGCCTGTGTCCGCTGCCGGAACCTTCGCTTTTTCAAATGATGTCACCCCGAAAGCCCGCGGAAGGAATCGATTTAGCGATCCATAGGGTTTCGGGGTGCGATGTCACACAGATCGTGTGGAGTTCGATGTACCGGCCTGCCGTCCGTATGGTTGATCATTTGAGAGTGGGCCGCATCTTCCTTGCGGGTGATGCGGCGCATTTGCACCCGCCAACCGGCGGCCAGGGACTAAACACGGGAGTTCAGGACGCCTACAACTTGGGGTGGAAGCTAGCGCACGTTCTTCGCGGAGGTCCCGAGTCACTGCTCGACACTTATGAGGCCGAGCGCCTTCCGGTTGCAGCCGCGGTCCTCGGGCTAAGCAAGCAGATCTATCGCACGCGCTCGCTCAAACGGGGAGACGCAACCAATCAGCTCAGACTCCATTACCGCACGAGTATGTTGTCGTCGGGTAAACCGTTCGGCCGGCTGCATCCCGGAGACCGGATGCCCGACATCAGACTTGCCGACGGTACCAGGCTTTTCGACGCGATGCGGGGCACCCACGCCACCGAATTCACTACAGGAGACGGGACCCGAATCCTAATCCGTCCTGATGGCTATATCGCCTCAATCGGCGGGCAACCCGTTGCGGGATTCGCAGGCGAACCCACACATCGGGTTAATGGTTCTCGAACTAGTCTCGAGTGCTCATAGGCGGAGGCGGCCCCTGCCGGGGCTGAGATCCACGGCGAACATACATAAAGGAGGGATTTTCATGAAAGCGGCAATCATCACAGCAGCCGGCAAGGCGGCCGTATATGGCGACTTCGACGAACCCGTGGCGGGCGAAGGACTGGAGCTCATCACCGTCAGCGCCTCAGCACTCAGTCAATTCAGCAAGTCCCGATCCGCGGGCTCTCATTACAGCTCAAGCGGACACTTTCCCTCCGTGGCCGGCGCCGACGGAGTCGGGTGCACTGCTGCCGGACGGCGCGTTTACTTCGCCCTGCCGGAAGCGCCCTATGGAGGGCTCGCTGAAAAGTCACTCGTGAGCTCGAAGCACTGCGTTGCGGTTTCCGATGGTCTCGATGACGTTACTGCGGCAGCTATCGCTAATCCCGGCATGTCAGCCTGGGTTGCTTTAGTGGAGCGTGCCCACCTACAACCTGGACAGACGGTCCTCGTCAATGGGGCCACGGGAACGGCGGGCAGGCTCGCGGTTCAGCTTGCAAAATATTTGGGCGCAGGCAAAGTCATCGGCACCGGCCGCAATGAAAACGAGCTTGCGGAATTGCTGTCACTGGGAGCGGACGCGGGGATCCCGTTCGCGCTAGGTCCGTCTTTCCCGCGGGGAGTGAAGCAGTATGAACAGGGGCTGAGCGCGGAATTCGCTCGCGGTATTGACATCGTGATTGATTATCTGTGGGGCGAGAGCGCAAAGACTGTCATCGTGGCAATTGCGAAAGCGGTGCAGGATGCACATCCGGTCCGCTTCGTTCACGTGGGCGGTGCCAGTCGTGAGGAGAGCGTCGAACTGCCCGGCGCTGCTCTGCGTTCGTCGGCGATTCAGTTAATGGGCAGCGGAATTAAGAGCGTTCCTTTTCCCAAGCTGCTCCATGCAGTCAAGAATGTCTTTGACGCTGCGCTGCCTGCAAAACTTCAAATCCAGAAAAAGACAGTGCCCCTCTCGGCAATCGAAGAGAATTGGGGCGCTGCCGGAAAACCACGGGTTGTGGTCACCATTCCGTAACTATCCGATGGCCCGCTTTTGGGTCGTCTGCCGCATTCCGGGATGAGTCGGCGTTTTCAGGAAATCTAATATTCAGCAGACCGGAATCTGGAAAACTATGCCCGACGGGTCGCGCGGTGGCGCAGCTCCCCGATCAGCGACGAGCGTGCGAGGCTGAGGCGGCGTTTGTCGATGGACGAGCTGGAGGCCCCGCGAAGCCTTCTGCCCGAAGTGCACCACCTGTGCCTTGAGCCGGAGTGTCCGAGCTCCCGGCGAACAATGTGGAGCTCGTCGAATTCGTTTACCGAAACCGGTCTGCGTAGAGGGCTTTCCCGGAATGCCTGCCAACATCACGCTTGGGAGGCCGAAGTTTGGGTTGGCTAAGACCGGCTCAACATGCCTGAAATGTTGCTCTTTCCTCATATGCGTTCCAACATGGCTTCCGCGTAGCGGAAAGGCCTGTGGCCAGCACTCCGCCAAAAATACGCGAGGATGATCACGCTCGACACCGCCGCATACGCGCACCAAAGCGAAGTAAATGCGTAACGCTTCGCCGCCATGACGGCCAGCAAAATGATCAGATTGGCTGCCCCCAGAATGACCATGTCCCGGATTTTGGAGAAGAACAGCGATCCGCACGTCGCAATCACGTAGAGCAGCGCAACCACTGTGTTATTGGTCGCTGGATTGATGTAAACAAGGCTTTTGTTGCGAATGTACACTTCAAAGGAAAACGCCGTCAGCGCCCAGAGGACATAGAGAGCGGTCGCCCCTCCGATCACGACGAACGGCAACATTTTCCGGCGGCTCTTCGCCGTCGGCTCGAACAGCCACACACTCAAGGGCAGCAGCCAGGGCAGCAGACCTTGCGCATACAGCATGTACGCAGCACCCATCGCTTGCGTGACCCGAGGCGAGAGAGTGCCGTCCAGGCCCAACCAGACAAAACCCTCGATGAACTGATGCAGGGCGAAAAGTGCCGGCAGAGCGGCGAAGAGAAGCTCGCGGCGATGCTTCACTTTTGTCAAAGTCACCACGCCGACCGTTCCCAGACCTGCACTCCCCACGAAATTCGCCGTCGCTGAAAAACACATAGCCTGTTCCTCCCAGCGGGGAATCCGCCAAATCGAGCGTGCTTGGGCCGGGTTCTCCGGCACTTTCCCACTCGAGCCAGCCTTCGAACGTCGCGAAACCTCGCCCGCTCTGCATTGAACCAGAAATTGCGCCGGAGGTCGAACATGCGCATTCAAGGCAGCTAGGCTTTTTCCCCTCTGCCGCCATGGGAAGCAATCCATTTGAGGGCGCGGCTCAGTTTTCCGGAACAATTCTCGGCTCTCGATCCCTGCGTTGGGGATGCAACTGCATTCACCACACGTCTCGAATCGAGCAACGGCAGTACGGGATCGAGATCGACGCACACCGGTCGGCACAGGCCAGGGCCTTGGGATTGAGGTCCTGCACGCCAATACGCTCGATGTCCACCGCGGCCCGCGGGGATTGTGAAGCGCTGGCAAGATTGCATCCACGGCATCAGTGGTGGCGGAGTGTGGCGCTGGAAAGACCCTAATCTCGCTTTCTCGATCCAAATCAAAAACGCGGCTGCCAAAGGCCGACGACAAAAGAACAAATGACAAGGAGAAGAGCCGAAGCTCAGGGAAGACAATCTCTGGTTGTTCGATCCAAAACCACCAACCACATAAGGCAATCCTCGTAGCCTGTACCTGTTCCGTTTTCAGTTGCAAGCTACCGCCGAAAAGGCAGCCAATGGTTCCGCTTCTTTACGCCGCCTGGAGTTTGGTGCCATACGAGAGGCTGGCGTACCAGCTGCCGCGGCCTTGGGGCGTGAGGTCCATGAAGTGCCAAATGGGGGCAAGCAGGTCGATGCCACGCTCCTCGATGTCAGGCGACATTCGAGGATGCGCGGTATAGAAGTGCCGCACAGTGCCATTGTTGTCGCGGGTAAAGACGGACACCGTCGAGTCCTGGTTTGCTTCGTGGTCTTCGCTGCCGAGGTCATACTTGAATGTACTATCGCCGGCGCTGAGAAGTCGCAGTTTCTCCCAGCCGCGAGAACGAGCATGTGCACGCAGAGTCGGGACATCGGCGGCGGCCACAACTGCGAAGTCGAGATTCTGAACGAGGTGATGGGCGACGCCGTTGGCGCCGTCGAGCCAGGCGGTGCACATGGGGCAAGCCTTGCCCTGCCGCTTTCCGAACATAAAGTGATAGATTACGAGCGCGCGGTTGGGCTTGGTGAACAGTTCGCTTAGTCGGACGCTGCGCACTGGCGAGTCACCGACATTGAGATCGCGCGGACCCTCTTGAAATTCATAGTCCTGCATCGCAGCGCCCTCAGGAAGATGGCGTCGCAGATCAGCCACGCGTTCACGCTGGCGCATGAGTTCGATTTCCGCGAGGCGAAGCTCTTCGCGCTTGGCTAGATATTCGGGCGATTCGTTGGTCAAATTGGTTTGCCGAAATGTTCCCTCGACTATTGTGTGCACCATGAGCTTGACTCCTTGTTTCATTGTCTCGCCACCAGTAATGAAGACGCAATCGCTCCTAATGTCCTCCATCTGTTCTAGTGCGAGCGGCAAAACATGATCGTCTGGTGGTCGCCTCATGAGTTTGCGGTTGTCACGACGAACGCGCGAGACTTCATCGAGCTCCTCGATGTTCCGGTCCACCCGGGATTGATCGTGTTGCGCGAAAGTGGGCTGAGCCGACAGGAACAGCGGGAGTGGCTCAAACCGGTTCGTGGAGTTCGTGAAGGAGTCTGGCGCTGAAGACTTCTTGCTGAACAAGCTGATTGAGATTACCGGAGTCGGACAGTTCAAAATAAAGGCGATTCCCGAACCTTGAAAGCCGGCCACTCAGAGCTTCGTAAATCCATCTGCGCTCCACTGCTCTGAACCAACACCGT
>JASHRE010000205.1 GCA_030037515.1 Candidatus Sulfotelmatobacter sp. | reverse complement strand
CATCTGCTTGGGTACAGAAAATGCCTTGATCACCGCCCCGCCCGGGGCAATGTTTCCGCGAAGAATCGCAACCCCTCCGTCCGTACCGAACGGGTTGGAGCGGGGCCGAATGATTTCGTCCCGCGTGATTTTATAGTTGTGCAGATAGCCGATCCGCTCATCGAAGAAACGGCTCTTTTCGATGTCCCTAAGATTCTCCCCCAGGGTCTTTCCGGTGACCGTGAGGCAATCCAGATGAAGCAGGTCTCTCAATTCGAGCATCAGCCGCGGAAGCCCGCCGGCGTACCAGAAGTATTCGACCGGATAACGTCCCGTTGTCTTCACGTTGGCGAGCACGGGAACCAGACGATGTATGCGATCGAAGTCGTCAATCGTGATGTCGACGCCGGCTTCGTAGGCAATGGCTGGAAGATGAATCAGTGCGTTGGTCGATCCGCCGGTGGCGGCGTGAATGGTAATGGCATTCTCGAAGGCTTTTCGCGTCAGGAGGTCGCGGGTCCGGATGTCTTTGTTGATCAGGTTCACACTGGATTTTCCGGTTGCCCGTGCGTAGCGCAGATGCTTGGTTAAAAAACAGGGGGTAAGCGCGGATCCCGGCAAGGCAAGTCCCAGCGCCTCCGCCATGACCTGTCCGGTGCTGGCGCTGCCCATGAACTGGCAAGCTCCACACGTCGGACAAGCACCTTGCTGGGCTAATTCCAACTCTGCGCGAGGAGTCGCTCCCCGCTCCACGGACATGCCGATTGCCCAAGTCTGGTCGGAAGTAACGTAATCGGGTGCGTTTAGTTGAGTGCCGCCGGGGAGGAGGATTGCCGGAAGATTGCAACGCGCCATCGCGAGCAGGTGCGCGGGCACCGACTTGTCGTTTCCCGAAATCAGGACCATCCCGTCATGCGGATGGCCGAGCGCGTGAATTTCAACCATCGCGGCGATCACGTCGCGTGAGACAAGCGAATAACTCATCCCCGACGTCGCTTGCACGACGCCATCGCAAATGTCGCTCACTGTAAAAACTGCCGGTTTTCCTCCCGCCTCAAAAACTCCGTTATTCACCTCGGTGATCAAAGGGCCGAAATGAAACGTACCGGGGTGCCCCATCCCCCACGCGCTCTCGACCAATACCTGGGGCTTAGCAAGATCCTCCTCGGTCCAGTTCATTCCCAGTCGGAGGGCGTCTCCCTGGTGATTGTGCGTGCGGAGTTCCTGGCTGCGCAGCTCGCTAGTGTTTGCCATCTGTCGTTCTCCGTGTCCTCACAACTGGTTTTGCCGGGATGTCATGGACCGCGTCGACGAGGTCAGCGCGAATTCCAACCAGGGTTCTAGGAACATCAGATCGGCTAAAGGACTAGAGGGGTCTCTCTGCGATCTCTAGATCGCTGCGTTCCCGGGCAAAATCACCGTTGCGTATTCGACTCGCGACGAAATTTGTCTTAGGATGTGACGCCCTCATCGCAGGTTGCCCAGCCGGCATCGAATATCCGAATGGAGGCAGTTATGGGCGCTGCCATTGAAGATTACGGCATGATAGGCGATTGCGAGACCGTCGCTCTTGTAGACCGCAATGGTTCTATCGATTGGTTGTGTTTGCCTCGTTTCGACTCCGATGCATGTTTTGCGGCACTGTTGGGGACGCCGCGGAATGGTCGCTGGCTACTCGCTCCAGCGTCCACTGTAAGGAACACGACCCGCAGGTATCGGGACCACACGCTCATCCTTGAAACCCGCTTCGACACTGCCGAGGGGAGCGTGACCGTGATTGACTTCATGCGTCCCCGGAGCGGCCAGTCGTCGAGTTTGTCGAGCGGGGACGCGGACCTGATCCGCATCGTGCGTGGAGACAGTGGGCAGGTTCGCATGGGCATGGAGCTCACCATCCGCTTTGACTACGGACTGTCGGTCCCGTGGATCAGTGCTATGGGGGAAGGCCTGTTGCACGCCATCGCCGGGCCGCACTTGGTCGTTATCAACGGAGGTACTGCGCTGACTCACGCTGACGGCACGGTGAAAGCTGACTTTACCATCACCGCCGGTCAGACGGTGCCCTTCGTCATCGTGCACAGTCCCTCCCACCATCCTGCGCCTTTGCCCGTCAGTGCCAGCGCCGCGCTGGCACAGACCGAACGCTTTTGGCTCGACTGGGTTAGCCACTGCACCTATCGAGGGATGGCGGCGGATGCGGTTGAGCGCTCGTTGATTGTTCTCAAAGCGCTCACCTATGCCCCCACCGGCGGAATTGTTGCTGCGCCCACCACCTCTCTGCCAGAGGAAATTGGGGGCGAGCGGAACTGGGATTATCGTTATTGCTGGTTGCGCGACGCAACCTTTACTCTGCTGGCCTTCATGAATGCGGGATTTCACAGTGAGGCTGCGGCATGGCGTGACTGGCTGCTGCGGGCCGTCGCCGGGAAGGCGTCGCAAGATCAAATCATGTATGGCATTGCAGGCGAACGGCGCCTGATCGAGTGGGAGGTGCCGTGGTTGTCTGGTTATGAGAACTCCAAACCCGTACGCGTCGGCAACGCCGCCGCGACTCAGCTCCAACTCGACGTCTATGGTGAAGTTGCCGATGCCATGCATCAGGCCAGGAAAGGCGGGTCGAGCGTGCCGGAACAGAGCGCTGCCATAGAGCGAGATTGGATATCGTATCTTGAGCAGGTTTGGATGCAGCCCGATGAGGGCATCTGGGAGGTGCGTGGAGAGCGACAGCAGTTCACCCATTCGAAAGTGATGGCGTGGGTGGCCGTGGACCGCGCCATCAAAGACTTTGAGCGTTTCAAACTGGCCGCTCCCCTCGATCAGTGGCGCAGCCTGCGCGACAAGATTCACCAAGATGTCTGTCGGCGCGGATTCAATGCCAGTGAGGGCACGTTTGTGCAGAGTTACGGATCGACTGCGCTCGACGCCAGTCTGCTGCTCATCCCTCTGGTCGGCTTCCTGCCCGCGTCGGACCCGCGTGTGGTGGGGACTGTAGAGGCCATCCAACGCAAGTTGGTCGTCGACGGATTCGTGTTGCGCTATGACCTGGAGAAGTCAGACGATGGGATTGCAGGGGATGAAGCCACGTTCCTTTTTTGCAGCTTCTGGCTTGTAGATTGTCTGGTTATGATGGGTCGGCGAGACGACGCCCAGCGACTGTTCAACCGCCTGTTGAACGTACGCAACGATCTGGGGCTGCTAGCCGAGGAATACGAGCCCATCTCGGGCCGGCAGTTGGGAAACTTTCCGCAAGCCTTCTCCCATATTGGGTTGGTCAACTCGGCCGTGAACTTGAGTCGTGCTATCGCACCTCTGAGTCAGCGGACCGACACCGAACCCGGTGAGATGGCTGCCTAGCACCACTGTAATGCATTGAAAACGTTCAGCACGACCGCCCGGTTCTTTATAGGAGTGTTGCCCGAAATGGAGTGCGCGGCCAAGCCGGCCCGGGACCGGACTGATACCGGTTCTGATCACCGTTCCAGGCGACCCGAATTTCGTTTCTCACGTCGACGCCCAAATGGCGATAACTTCCTTGAGTCTCGGGCTCGACGAACCGATTTTATCAAGCGTCTTGGATCATTTCCTGCACGCCAACGCGTTGGGATCGTGTTTTTGTGAATTCATCCGAGAACGTCGCGTCCGGCGAAAAACGTCCCACGCGAGTGTGATCACGGCTGCGGTCATGATCCATACGTCGAATCGTGCGCGCTCGATTGCGAACTCGACGACCGCAACAAAGAGGATGGCTAGAGACGCGATTCGTTTCACGCGCGCCCTCCTCTCGAATGGACGCGGGTGAAACCCTCCCTTCGGCGGCAGAACATTGCTCTCTACACCTCGGCAAGGACGCAAGAAATGAAGCCAGGAACGACACGATGGGCTGCCAGTGCTCTGCCGTCGGCTGCGCAAGCCATCGCTCAGTGCTTATCATGCACTCGGTTTAATATTAAGGATAGCATAAGTTTGTAACGATCTGCAAAGATTCCTAAAGGCTTTGGACTGCGACGGGCGGCGCTCTCGGTCTGCGCCAGCCCCGCACAATATTTGGCGATTGTTGGAGCTGACCGTATCTGGCGATCACGGTCACGCCAAGATGGGCGTTAAGTATTTTTACTTGCAATTGCAGAATCTTTACGTAAGTTTGGGCCCAGGCTGGATAAACTCATACAAAAGAACTTTTGTCAGGTCCATGGTTTGCTAAAGCCTTAATGCACCAGGGCAAAACCTGCTTCGCAGCAGGTTTTCCACACTTACAACGGGGTAGAAAGCGAGACAAACGATGGCCGATCCTTCAAAAGCCGATCCTTCAAAAAAGGTTGATCGCGAAAAGGATCAAGCTGCAATCGAACCAGAGGCTTCCCGCCGGCGAATTCCCGCGTGGGGTTGGGTGGGTTGCGCTTTCGTCATTCTGGCGGCATGGTTCCTGTTCGCGCACCGAACAACAAAATCCACGGTACGAGCCTCCATATCGCAGAGAAGCGTTCCGGTTGTTGGGGCAACGGCGCACAAGGGTGACATCGGGGTTTATATCGACGCCATCGGCACCGTGACGCCGGTTTATACGGTCAGCGTGACCAGTCGCGTTCAGGGACAAATCATGAGTGTGAACTATCGCGAAGGGCAGATGGTTCACAAGGGCGACTCGTTGGTGGAAATCGACCCGCGGCCATATGAGGCGGCGCTCACTCAGGCGCAGGGACAACTCGCTCACGATCAGGCGGTACTGAATGAAGCACGCATCGACCTGGAGCGTTACAAGGCCGCGCTGGATCGGAACGCGATCGCCAAGCAGCAATACGACGATCAAGTACAAACCGTCGCCCAGGATGAAGGCACGGTCGAAAACGACCAAGGGACGCTGGCGAATGCCAAAGTAAATCTTGTCTACTGCCACATCACCTCACCCATCGACGGGCGAGTGGGGCTTCGTCTGGTGGATCCTGGCAACATCGTCCAGGCCAACAGCACGACCGCGCTGGTGGTCATCACCCAGCTTCAACCCATCACCGCTATTTTCAGCATCGCGGAAGATTATCTGCCGCAGATTGAGGAGCAGTTGCACGCCGGACATCGCATGACGGTCGACGCATTGGACCGCGAGCAAAAAAAGAAAATCGCCAGCGGTTTCCTGTTGACCGTGGACAATCAAGTCGACACCACCACCGGCACGGTCAAGCTCAAGGCGCAATTCCCCAACACGGACAACGCACTTTTCCCCAGCCAGTTCGTGAATGCTCATCTGCTGGTTGAGACGCAACACGGAGCGACTCTGATTCCGAGCGCGGCCGTCCAGCGCAACGCTCAAGGAGCGTACGTGTATGTGCTAACCAAGGATGAAACTGCCTCGATCCGCAACGTTACGGTCGGGACAACCGACCGTGACACCACCGCGGTGGAAGGCGTTGTCGCGGGGGAGGTGGTTGCGGTCAACGGATTCGACAAATTGCAGGACGGCATTAAAGTCTCGTTACGGAAAGGACAGGGGGCCGCGAGCCTGAACCCGCAAGGTGGGCAATGAGTCCCTCTCGACCGTTCATTCTCCGGCCGGTCGCCACATCGTTGCTGATGGCGGCGATTCTGCTGGTCGGCATCGTCGCCTATATCCAGTTGCCGATTTCTGCGCTGCCCGAGGTTGACTATCCCACCATCCAGGTCGTGACGTTTTATCCCGGCGCCAGCCCTGACGTCATGGCATCGGCTGTAACCGCACCGCTCGAGCGGCAATTCGGCGAGATGCCCGGTCTGAATCAGATGACGTCGACGAGTTCCGACAGCAGCTCGATCGTGGTCATGCAGTTCTCGCTGAACCTCAACATTGACGTTGCCGAGCAGGAAGTGCAGGCCGCAATCAACGCCGCGCAAACCTATTTGCCGGCTGATCTCCCGGTTCCACCCATCTACAGCAAGACCAATCCAGCGGATGCGCCGATCCTCACCCTGGCGCTTTCCTCAGAGTCCATTCCCTTGTCGCAGGTCGAAGATCTCGCCGACACCCGTTTCGCTCAGAAGATCGCGCAATTGCCCGGCGTGGGTCTGGTCAGCATCAGTGGTGGTCAAAAACCAGCGGTCCGGGTTCAGGTGAATCCGACTGCTCTTTCCTCTTACGGCATTAACTTGGAAGACGTTCGCACGGCTCTGCAGTCAACAAGTCTCGACCAGGCGAAAGGTAATTTCGACGGTCCGGAGCAGGATTATCAGATCGACGCCAACGACCAGCTTCTGACCAGCAGCGATTTCAAGAATGTGGTCGTGGCCTATCACAATGGCGCCCCGGTGCTGCTGTCGGATGTGGCCTCAGTAATCGACGGCGTCGAAAACCTCAAGCAGGCGGCCTGGATGAACACCACTCCTGCGGTGATCGTGAACATCCAGCGGCAACCCGGCGCCAACATCATACAGGTCGTCGACCGCATTAAAAAGTTGTTGCCCACGCTGCAAAGCAATCTGCCCGCAGCTGTTCAAGTCTCGGTTCTGACGGACCGCACCACAACCATTCGCGCCTCGGTGGCAGACGTCGAGTTTGAACTGATGCTGACGGTGGGACTGGTTGTGATGGTGATTTTTCTCTTCCTGAGGAACCTGTCGGCCACCGTCATTCCCAGCGTGGCGGTGCCGCTGTCGCTGATCGGAACTTTCGCCGTGATGTATCTGGCCGGCTATAGCCTCAACAACCTGACCTTGATGGCGTTGACAATTTCCACCGGTTTTGTGGTCGACGACGCCATCGTCATGATCGAGAACATAGTTCGGTTCATCGAGGAGGGAGACAGCCCGCGCGAAGCCGCCCTGAAGGGATCGGAGCAAATCGGGTTCACGATTGTCTCGTTGACGATCTCGCTGATTGCCGTGCTGATTCCGCTGTTATTCATGGGGGACGTGGTTGGGCGTTTGTTCCGAGAATTCGCGATTACGCTCAGCGTCACAATTCTGGTCTCCGCGGTGGTTTCCCTCACCCTGACACCGATGATGTGTTCCCGATTGCTGCACCACACCCCTCAAGCGCAACAGGGGCGGTTCTATCAGGCTTCGGAAAATGTGTTCAATAAGATCATCGATTTCTACGGGCGAACGCTGCGCTGGGTTCTGCGGCACCAGACCGAGACTCTTCTGGTCGCGGCCGGAACGTTGGTGCTGACGGTTTGGCTCTACGCGGTTGTGCCCAAGGGATTCTTCCCCGTGCAGGATACGGGCATTATCCAGGGAATTTCCGAGGCGCCGCAAACCATCTCGTTCTCGGAGATGGCGCGGCGGCAACAGTTGCTGGCGCAGGAAATACTCAGGGACCCGGCCGTCGAGAGTCTCTCCTCTTTCATCGGTGTTGATGGCACGAACACGACACTGAATAGCGGCCGAATCCAGATCAATCTGAAGCCGCTCGAGCAACGCAAGATCAACGCCTCGGACGTGATTCGCCGGCTACAGCCGCGGCTGGCGGCAATCGACGGCATCACGCTCTACATGCAACCGATTCAGGACTTGACGGTGGAAGATCGCGTCAGCCGAAC